>JAKBRR010000041.1 GCA_021845325.1 Thermoplasmata archaeon | reverse complement strand
TTCAACTCTCCTATGATTTCTGCGTCAAAACCTTCTGGAGTCGGAGAAGCTTTTGGCCAGAATTCGCTGAACTCCTGATATGTTACACGGCCATAAAGCATTGTATCTACCCTTCTGAGAATCTCCTCAGACCATTCAATTTCCTCCCTGCTGAAACCAAACCAGTCAATTTCATTATTCAGGCTTGTATAATAACCATCCAGAGAAATTATTGTATCAAGGATAACCTTTCTCATACCGTTACAGCCAATATGGATATATAAAACATTCTGACGTTAGATTTTCTTTATTAGAAGGAAATTCAAATAATACATTTATAGAAAAGCGAAGCCATTTTTATAGAGTATTAGTTTTAAACCAATGCATACAAATAGAAAAGACGCTAAAACACCTACGAAGGCTTATAAGAGAAAGAATGATTTCAATAGTACAATTCGGTCAATATATCAGTATCCAATAAAAAGACAAATGTCAATTATAACTCTCTTCCAAGTCCTCTAAGAATTTTTCGTTTTAACACAGATTTAGTATTTTGTTGATTAACAATCAATAAATGATATATTTATGTGAGAATACAATTATTGTCTTGCAAAATCGAAAATATTCGAGAAATAGAATCTTTACCTTTTTACAAGATTTTGGGCACCATTATCTAAAAACCATTGAAGACTGTTGAGAAACCAAATTAGAAAGACGGTTTATATTCTCTATTTCTAACAGATAAAATTCTCTCTTCTAGCATTTCCGCGTTAATTATTCCGTCTCTTTTTAGTGATAGATAGAAATTTTCTACAAGACGGTTTGTTCCTAATTTTTTCTTGTCATACATCAAATATGCTGCGCTCATAACCTCTAACGAGAACCTGGTAAATAAATTATTCAACTCAAAATCGTCAATTTTTGGACTACTGACACTATTTTCAACGTTTCTTAAAATGGAATCAGAAAAATTCAATATCTGATATAAGTCTGAAAAGGATTTTGTCTTTATTTTCCAACCATCACCGCGTCCCATCACATTAGATCCCTCGCCTTTTAAGAAAACGTCCCATGCATATTTGTCATCATTGCCGTCCTCTATTCCGGCTACAATGAATGATATTCTGCGAATAAGGCAGCCTAAGCATCTACCGCAATTCGGATAGTCGTTGTTCGAGTACCTGGTACTTCTGCAGGAATTTGTCTTCTTTAATAATTCAAAATCACTAGCAAAGGAAACTGCTTCAGCCTTTGTTAATGATCTAAATGGAGTTATGTATTCGAAATCTTCTTTATATAATACTTCGAATATTTTCCGTGTCAGTTCTAATGTGACTGGATGAGTAGTAATGGTTACTTCATCAAGAATATCATATGCTGGCTGGAACATGACAGGTCCAATCTCAGATATAATAACTTTATGCATTCCTTCTGTGTGGGCGACAATTGTTCCAATTGCCGCATACACAAAACCTCTCATCTGTTGCAATTTGCTTCTGCCTTTTGAGATTTTGATTACTTTGATAGGAATATCCTTGGAACTCATAAAAGGAATAAGGTCCTCTTCGACAAGCTTCCTAAGCATGGCATGTGACACAAACACACCAATAGTCTCTATTCCTTCTCTCTTCGAACTCAAAATACCTGTGAAACTATCTGCCCCTCCGGAAAAGAGACAAACTGCACCATTCCTGTTAGCAAGATCAGTTATAGAAGTTTGCCATTTACTACTTAAAGCCTTTATATGGATATCAAGAGGTATACCCAGTGAAAATGTTAGTAGATAGGTTATATAGGTTCCTAAAAGGGCTTCTTGTTCCTGATTTATATAGTCAATTTCTATCTCCACGCTTATCTTTGAGTTTTTTTCTATTGCATAATTATCATAAGAACCATCTCTTAATAGTCCCTCAAGTATAAATATTCCACATATTAGGGTTAAAAATTCATAGTTCTGAAATTTTAGGCTTGTTTTTCCTGTATCTATAAATCTGTCGAATCTTATATCTCCGCTCTGGGGTGAAATGATAACCTTATTAGATATACCATTAAAATCTACAGAAGTTACTATTATTCTCATTTCAATCTTCCGAATAATCTAAAAGAACTTTTCTTATAATTTCTTCTATCTCTTTAGCTTGGGCTTTTGTTGGCTCTGTTTCAAGAAGTAGATTATGTGCTGTCAATTCATTAACTACAGTCATAGACATATTCTTGGCTTTCTTATAGAGTTCGCCATCTAAATTTCTTTTTTCAATCTCACTAAGATTGAAATAGGAATCAGAAACTCTATCGTCTGTCGTTAAACTTGATCTAAGAATTCCATAAATTAAATTTTCATAGAATTTTAGCATAAAATCCCTGAGCTTTATATCTGCGGTCAAGATAATACACCTGCTGCTCCTTCTATTGCTGATTTTATCATTCTTTTATCTTCCTCCAACTTTTCCGGATTAATCCCATTTCTTGCAAATTTATACACCAATCCTGGAACAATAAAATCCGATACCGTTCTTATTCCACCAGGCAGTAAAACGCTATCTGTGAAGGTCTTCGCCATTTCAATACCTGATGAGACCATGGCTTTTTTCAGATCACCTGTTTGTTGAAAAGTTTTAAGTCCTTTATACGCAGAATTAGCAAGCTCTGCTCCTAATACCAATAACCCAATAGATGGATTTGAAACTGCAAGTGTCTTAACAACCATTTTGGCCAAGGTCTTTGCATCGCTATGTTCATTCATAGCATTTCTTAAATCACGAGCGACCTTCAACGTTTCTTTTTTACCTTTGAAATCTCCTGCATTTCCCTGACTTCTCGTTCCCAAACAGGATACCATACAGAGAAGAAATAATAACCTTTCTATTAAAGAAAGTTTTACGTAATTCCTTAGTATACCGACTTTTCACTCAAGATCAATGACACACCTAAATTCCGCCGGACATTGCCTTTTTAAGTGCAACGTAATACAGACTTTGTCTATGTTTAAAACATAACTTAATGATTGCTGATCAATTTTGTTATACTGAATTCATTAAGTGGTGAGCTAATTAAAACAGAGATTATATAATTTATTTGAAAAGAGATGCTGAAAAGAAATAAAAACTGACCATTTATCTGATAACCTAACTTTTCAGGCATTTTTTATCACATATAAGTTACTCATATATCTGTAACTACAGATAGTTATCAGTGATAGATTATAATGGTATTACTAAGTAAAGATAGATAATCAACGAAATTCCTACATCTTTATGGGTTCCTAGTATGTAATAATTCTTTTTCCAAGAGAGAATACACTTGAGGTATATTACCGTTATAAATTTGGAAAAAGTTTAACGCGTTAGCTTGAGTGAATTTACTTTGAAACTGAAATACCCCTTCCAAATTAGGAGACTGAAGATACACCATATTATCTCCGAGTATATCTTTGAGTTTCGTTATGATTGATTCTGTAATTTGGTTGCCGGGGTCTTCATCTACTAATGTAACCGTGTCTATTTTCAGAGCTTTTAGGATCATAGCAATCGCGGGTATATTCTTTATACCTCCGCAAGATACAACTGAAACGTTGTTCTTGTAGAGATCAAAACCTTGCCTTTCAAGCATCGCTTTACAAGCAATCTCATCATCTGGGCCTTCAACCAAAACAGCACTATTTGCAAAAAGTGCTTGATTTACGCCTTCATTAAATTTGGTGATGCTGCGATTCTGGTCACTACCATTAGATAACAAAGCCAATCCCGACTCGATAGTTGTTTTAAAACCTTTCTTTCTTACCAAATGTAGGCTTTCAAATTTAGAAACATCAACGAAATATGGAGAATGCGTAGTATATATAACCTGAAGCCCGTCTTCAGATAGCAATCTTAAACGGTTGTAAAAGTTCCTACATGCCTGAGGATGAAAGTGTAGTTCAGGCTCTTCTATTGCCAATACGACGCTCTTCTTAACGATCTCGCTATATGCCCTAGCTATCGAAACCGATAAGGCACTTTGTGTCCCAGCACCCATTTCTTCTGGGTCATATTTACTAGGATTTGGCCCCTCTCTAAAATATGGTCTAAGGTTCTTAATCGTCTCGACAGGATCGAGTATTGATAGCTCAAGAGACAAGTCAAAACCAGTGTGATCTTTTACTGAATTTTTAAGTTGCTGTTCAAAGTATTTAAGATCAGAGCCAGGGGAAATGCCAAATATTTCAGAGTTAAATGCATCTATAACAGTATTCAAAAAATTCGTTTTGTTTTCCTCAGGTATTTTACTCCCTAGAAATTTCAGAATCTTGCCGTACAAAGTCCATTGAGTCGCCCTAATTTGTTGCGTGGACTGTCTATCTATGTCTATAAAAACGAGTGAAACCTCATCTCTCATTTCCTGAGAAACTCTTACAGGATTCCCATTTTTATATTTTAGAGGATTCCCGGAAGAATCCAAGGCGAGAAAGTCTACTTCATCATCTTGGCACTCAAACCCAAATCCATGCACTTTGATGCCATATTTGGTATCAGCAAAACACTGATCAAACATAACTTGTATTTTTATCGGGTTTCCTCGATCTCTATTAAAATAATCTTTATCATCAATGATTTTACTGGAAGGCCAAGACTCCCCTAAAACTATAGATAGCGCTTTCATTATATTAGATTTTCCTGCGTTATTCGGCCCTATTAAGGCATTAATTTTGTCAAATTTTATATCTAAATTATTCACTGATCTAAAGTTTTCTATATGTATTCTATCAATATTTGCCACATAATCACAATAATACATCATTTTAAATATTATATATTTTGTTTTTAAAGCGACTTTATATGGAAATATTCGCTTAAAACTTTAATCAAATCCCGACCGGTCCATAAAAAAATACTTTTATGATCTGAATGACCTTAACTTCTTGAAAAAGGGAATTTAGTTGTTTTTAACAGTCACCCAACTAACTTTCAGAATAAAACGACCTACGCACTATGAATAACGCTAAGAGTATAAGTGATAATGACCAAATTGCGAGTTCTGCCAGGTATATTGTGGGGCCGTATGGATATAGCATACTCCCGAACATGTTTTCTCTAATTACGTTTACAGCCATTGTAACAGGATTTACCGATACAATGGACTGTAGCCAAGAAGGCATGGTGGATTGCGGATACATTGCATTTGATGTCAGGAGAATTGGAAGCTGAAGAACAGCTGTCAATCCAAAATATGTGTTATTATCCTTCGATATAAATCCAAAGGCGAGAAACAAAGATGTGAAAGATAATGACAGCAGCACGATTGCGACAAATATTTCTGACAAGTTCAGAATCCCTAAGGAGTCGCTGATGGTCAGACCACTCAACCCCGGTATGTAATTCAATCCATAAGAGATTACTAATACCACGAAAGCAGGTATCAGTGTAAGAATAGTCTGGAACAAGAGGTATCCGGCGAAAATTGAACTCCTGTCAGCAGGAGTCCCAATTGTCCTCTTCATGATGCCGAGTGTTCTATCAAATAGCGCATTAACTCCCGAGAATATCGCTATGCTTACTGAGGAAAAAGCTACCATTCCTATTGCGAAATATGAGAAATAATTGGGTGCGCCTAATAATGAGTTTGTGATATATTCTTTCCCGATACTATTTGGCAATAGAGCAGAGAGATTGAAAGCCTGGCCGAACAAAACAAGGTATAGAAGAGGTCCAAGAAAACCACCCATCATGAAAATTGGGGACCTCCTCCACTTAATGAATAACCTTTTAGAGACTGCACCGATTTCATTTAAAATCAATTCTAGTCACCCTCCGAATTAGTTTTTCCATTCTCTGTATACCCACGACCGGTTATTTCCAGAAATGCCTGCTCTAAGCTAGGTCGGATCACAGTTAATTCCTGTAATTCTACATTATTTTCTTTAATTTCCAAAACCACCGACTGGATCACCCGATTGCTGTTCTGGCATTTTATCAAATAGTAAGAGTTTCTCTTGACAACTTCCAGCACTCCATGAACGTCTTGTATGATCTTATTGAATGAAGGTGTTTCATTTTTTACCTTAATCTTTATTATATCTCCTTTTACCGTCTCTTTAATGATATCTGGAGCACCTTGTACAATGATTTTTCCTTGATCTATGATTGCTATCGCATCACATAATCTTTCCGCCTCTTCCAGGTAATGAGTATTAAGGAATATGGTGATTCCAGCCCTTTCCTTTAGGTCTTTTATGTAATTCCAGAATTCTGCTCTGCTCGCGGGATCAAGTTGTAACGTGGGTTCGTCGAGGAAGATGATTTTTGGATCGTGAATCATGGCAGCCGCCAATTCGAGTTTTCTCTTCATTCCACCGGAATACCTCTTTACAAGGATATCCGCTGATTCTTTCAGGTCCATCTTCTCAAGAAGGTCGTTAATTTTTTGATATGCGGCTTGAGAAGACATACCGCTTAAACCTGCAATATATTGTAAGTTCTCCCTTCCAGTCAAATCAGTGTCAGAGGTAGATTCCTGAAAAACAATTCCGATATTCTTCTTTATTTCCTCTGGATTCTCATCTAAATCTATCCCATCGACGATAACCTTTCCTAGAGTTTTCCTTATCATAGTCGTGAGAATGGACATTGTTGTAGATTTCCCGGCCCCGTTCGGGCCCAGGAGTCCAAATATTTTGCCTGTCTCGACAGTGAAGCGTAGACCTCTTAAAGCTTCCTTACCATTCTTATATTTTTTAGTCAATCCTTCAACTTCAATTATCGCAGTCAATCATAATCACCTCATTATCAGCTTAACAACATGCTTACACATGGCAAGTACTCCCAATCTAGGAAAATTGCCCGGAACTGTTAGCTTGGCTACGTTTTTTATATAAGCCACTTTTTTTGAGAACAAGTCCCACGTTACATCATCCATGAACTCAAGCTTGGAGATGTTTGAAAACCTAACTCTCCCTTCGACTTCGTTAAGATCTTTAAAGCTCACCTCTATAGATGAAATTGAATCGATTTCACTTTGCTCCATCTCATTCGTTTTATCCAAGAACGCTCTCATAACCAAAGTAACTAGTTCACCAATGGGAATTCCACGCTTTCTAGCTTCCGCGGAAAATAGGGCGTAAATCTCATTATCAATCCCTCTAATTGTGACATCAGTCACTTTTATTCCCCCTCTTTTCTTTCTTTGCGAGTCATTATTTTGGAAGTATAAACCGATGCCAGAATAATGAACGCACCAAACACGAATAATATAATAGCGACGTCAAAGCCGAAAGTAAATTGAATCATCTCGTAAATATGAAGGACCAATAAAAGACCCAATCCGATAATAACTGCGCCCAAATAAGAGCCAAAATATTTAACCGCTAATTCACCAGCCTTGTATCCGTTATCTTCCCACTCATTAAAGAGAGTTTCCAGATTCTTCCAGTACTTTCTTCTTTCAACTTCTCTGAGTTCCCTTTCTAAGTTTCTTTGAAAGTTATCGTTCATATCGTGATTTTGTTTATCTGTCATCTTAATCACCAGTATCACCATCATAACCATCAAGTTTATAATACTTTCTATTGGCTGGATTTACTGGAGATAAGATGCTGAAGGCAAACTAAGGATTCAATGTTTTACTGATCATTTGCGGTGTTCTTCGCTTAAAACTTTAATCAAATCCAGACCGGTCCATTCTGAATTTGTTAATCTTCCAGCATGATAATTCAGGATTTATAAGAACCTATACTTGAACTGTGTATAGGCTGAGTGATTTTGATCCCAAGATTTAGGAATAAGCAGATATGCTCTGTTTTTGGTCCAGCGATGTTCGGCTATATACAGGAAAAACTTGGTGACTCCCTGTCTTTTAAAAATCCTAGCCTGCATTTTTGGAATATATTTACTATTGAACAGAAATGCAGTCTAATCTACCTTCCATGTGATTGTTAGCAAGGATTTTTTTCTTTCAAGAAACAACTAAAAATCGATTACCTGGCCATTTGCTTTCATCAGGTAAATCGTTTTAATCGATCTCAGTTCTTCAACTCCCGTTTGCACTCCCCATATTGATTCGTTTATATACCATGTTTGCCACGAATGTTTCTGAGACCGCCAGACCGAAAATCGCAATGGCAGTAAGCAGATGGAAAAATGCTATCAAGTTGCTGCCTGTATAGAGGGCAACAAATCCAAGAAATATCTGAATAGTAAGCAATAAAACCATTCCGGTTGCCATCCTTTTCAAAAATTTTGGCGAGTAAATGTTCAGAAACACAAGGACAACAGTTGCTATTGAAAAAGCATAAACTGTGAACCCCATGATAATATGAGCTTCTGGCGATATGAACCCAAAGGTTAGAAGTCCTCCAATGGCTATCTGTACAACGATACTTAACGCGGTCAGCCTGATTAGCAAAAGCGCACTGTTCATTTTCATTCACCCTCTCTTCTTCTTGTTTTAATTAAAAATACATTGATCCTAGTCAGAGCACTTTCCGTAGTCTTGGTTATTTGGCTTTTGATGATATTCAGAACGAATCCTGGGATGCTCCTAAATTCAAGTTCCCATAATACACTTATTTTAGTCCTTCCGCTCTCAATTTCTATAAGACGAATATCCCTGAACCCTTTCAGTCCATCACCTTCAAATTTCACAAACATGGTGTGTGGGCTGTCAAGGGTCAACATCTGCCTTGTCTTTGCACCGAATGCTTGGGGGCCTACTACCGCCTCACGCTCAATAGAATTGCCAGTCTCCCGTATCACTCGTATTTTTCTTATATTTGGCCAGTATTCTTTCTCTCTGGAAAAGTCAGTCAGCACCTTCCAGCACTCCTCCATCGATCCATTGGCAATCTTTTCTTTCTCCACCCTTAAATTCTTGCTTTCAGACTCCATGCCTTGTCACCTCTTCCCATCATTGAGAGGGTACCATAACCCCGCCGTCCTGCCGCCATCCACTATAATGGTATCGCCTGTTACAAATGATGACATGTCAGAAAGTAGAAAGGCTGCGACCAAAGCGACCTCAGATGGCATGCCAGTTCTGTACATAGGCACTTCCTGCCTTATTTGCTCCTGGATTGCAGGATCAGATAATCTGTATGTAGAGATTGGCCCAGGCGCTATAGCGTTTATTCTTATTGATTCTCTTGAATAGTCAAGTGCAGCTGATTTGGTGAGGCCAATTACGCCCTGTTTAGAAGCTGCATATGCCGACATCGCTATGATTCCTTGAATACCAGCGGTAGAAGACATGTTCACTATGGATCCACCACCAGATCCTAAGAGTGCTGGTATTTCTGCCTTCATTGAATAAAATGTTCCAAATAGGTTCACCGAAATGGCAGTGGCGAGGTCATTTACGCTCAGATCTGCAAGTTTCCTTGGCATTTGCCCACTTCCTGCGTTATTGAACGCACCATTCAGCCTCCCTTAAGTCTCAATTGTCAT
>JAKBRR010000040.1 GCA_021845325.1 Thermoplasmata archaeon | reverse complement strand
CGGAAATGGACTCTGAATCCATCGCCTTTGACCAAGCTCGACAACCTCCGCTTTGTAATAGGGGTATAATTCTTTGATATTTTAAAAGTCTACATTTTTCCTTTAATGAAGAATTTTATCCCTTCCACGAATTGACCGAATGGATATACAGGCAAATGAGGGTTGAAAGTAAATTCGGTTAATAATTTTATTTAAGGTTATTTAATGGATGTAAGGGAAAAATGACTGAACTTCTCAATAGGTTGTCCTATGGACAAAGGAATGATAAATTTATATTAATACACCTCTATATTCAATAGCAAAGGTGTGAATTTGGATCAATTAGATAACCTACCTAAATTGACAATAGAAAGCGAAATATGGGATATGACATGGATACTGAACAAGACCGCAAGACTTGTAGAGCGTTATAACATAGAAGTAGCGGTTTCAATAAAAAAGAGCAATTCCGTAACAATAGATATAGCAATTGTTTCCTTATTGACTGCATTTACGTATGAATTTCAAAAGCAATTTGCTCGTGACTTGTATAACTACGTGAAAAACAGGATTATTAAAAAACAGACCAAACCTAAATTGACAACTCCAACAGATAACGACCAACAAGCTTTACCTCAAAAAATAAGGTACAATAAAACGATAGAAATCAAAATCAGTTGGAATAAAGAATGGGAAGAGAGAGGCTTTGCAAATGATAAAAAAGACAATAAATTGAAATGACGGTTTAAATATCAAATAGGTATTATTTCATATCGCAGCAAAAGAAAAAGCCAAGACAGAGGAGTCTCAACTTCAAAAGGCATTGAGGCAAGAGATCCGGAAGGAGTGGAGCACCATTGAGCCAAAGTTGATAGAGATGGCACACAAACTTGAGGACTCTAAGATAATAGAGCCAAAGGACTATGTTTGGATAAGAGGCAAGATATCTAATCTAGCAAAGCATTTTGATAGATAGTAATTTTTTTTGGACTATCACTCATGCTTCAAGTTATATTTTCTTCGACTAGTTTGCTCCAAATATCTTAAGAGATAAGCAACTTAATTTGTATTAGTCTCGAGAAATTAAGGGCAATTACTCACCATTTTCTTTATTTATCTATTTGTATAAATGGAAGTAAAATTTATAAGAATGAAGTATTTGCTTTCCATAGAACACCAAGTAAGTCGGTGAGATTTTGTATTCTAAGAAAGTAATAATTCCTGAGGTCGACGTGGACCCTATTGGGGACATAATGGTAGATTACTTGATTGCACTTGACAGAGAGGATGCATTTTTAGACTTTAAAGAAACTATAGGTTTAGACCGGAATAACTTTCCAAAAATCGCTAAGGATATATTTGCTTTTTCAAATGTTGGATCAGGTTTCATTATCATAGGGTTTAGAGATACTAAAAATCAGGAAAAAACGGGAGATAAAAAAAGAAAGTCTTTTACACCTATAGGATTGCACCAAGAATTTGAATTAGACCAAGCAGTTTTACAGGAAAAGTTCAACTCATTTTCCAATTTTAAGATTGAATTATTGTATAGGGAATTTTTTAGAAAATTCGATGGGGAAAATTTGAGATTTGGCATAATCTATATCCCACCATCTACAGCTACCCTTATTCCTACAAAAACTGTATATTACTTAGATTCAAATGAAAAGAAGAAGATAGCATTCAAGGAAGGTGATATTTTTATACGTAGGGGAACCCAGAGTATTCTTGCAACGGAAGAAGAGAAAGACTATATTAAAACTAGGGCAAAAAGGTCTGAATATCGTAATAGTGTTTTAACTGGCAAGCCAGATTATTTTTCAGAAAATATTTTTTCAAACTTATTCGAAGTTAGTTCTCTCCCTGAATTTATTTTAGAGGTTTCAAAAAGAGAAGGTGAATTTAACGACCTCGATATATTAGAGTTTAAAAGGACAAGACTGCCTTACAAATTACATAAGATGGAACTTTACACATTTCATGATGAAGATTTCGTTCTTAGTCTATCTTCAGAGCTATTCAATTCCATCAGAACGAGGCACCTTAAGACATCGGAATGGATCGAAGATTCGCTAAATCAAAATCTTCTTAAAGAAATGCTGGAAAAAGAGCTCAGCTATTTTGCTAGAAATCATGGCATATTTACAAACAGAAATAAAGGAAAAAATAAACTTTATTACCAAAGTAAATACAAATCAAGAACTGAATGGTGGATAACAAGGTCTGGAAGGAATCAACCAGTTCTGGTAGCTTCATTAATTTATTCACCAAAATCAGGCCGTACCTTCATGAAACACAGGGCAGTTGATTTTCGGTTTTTTTTCATGCAAGGTAAAGTATTTCTAAATCTTTTGCCGACAATTATCCTAACCTCTGATGGCAAAAACGTCATAAATGATTTCAATGAGGGCTACTTGATTACAAAGCAATTGTATCATAATCACAATTCCCAATACCTAAATTCAATGCTCTTCTGGGCACATAAATTATCAAATGGAAATGAACAAATAAGTGTAATTCCTAATAAGTTTACAATCGCTTCTAAACCAATACAATTAGAAATAAATGTAGGGATTGCATGGGATAGGCCTGTGTCGGAATTACTGGAGGAATTATAGAAAATGTTTAAGGCAGAATTTATTGACGAGCCTGACTTAGTGTTTGGTAATTCGAATGAAGAGAAGGATCCGAGAATTGGCATAAAGTACCTAGGACCATATTACTATTCTTCACAAGACGGGCCTGAACCTACGCGAGTTAAAGTAGGCATAGTTGGAGACATTCAGACAATAGAGAAAACAAAGGAACTGCTGACTTTAATGCGCAATGAGTTACCAAGCAGTGATCCTAATAAGTGGTTGCACCCTGACTTCCCAGGGTACAATAAAGAGACTAAAATTTCGTCTGAATTTATATTGGCCGATGCTTGGAATAGCAAACTCGTTTCAAATGAGGTAAATAGAATTACTACAATTGTAGATGTTAATGAAAGGATTACTTCTGCGGTTAACTTATTTAAGAAAGGGGTCAGCGCAATAACAAGTGAAGATGACACCCCTGATGTGATAATCTGTGCATTACCTCAACAGATTGAAGAATTTTGCGGGATTTCAATTAATACTAGAGGGGCAAAGCGCCCCAAATTTACTGATGCAGAAAAAGAGAAGGAAAAAATGAGGTCTCAAGGTCAACGTTTCTTGGACACTTTCAATGAGGAAGAATTGCCCATTGAAGAATCGTATGATAAGGACTATGACTTTCGAAATGCTCTTAAGGGAAAAATTATGGAGTACGGAATTCCAATTCAAATACTAAAATGGTCTACACTCACGGGTATCTTAGAGTATGATAATCTCTTAAACAAAGCTACCCAAGACCCTGCCAGTTTTGCTTGGAATTTTACAATGGGACTTTATTATAAAGCAAGGGGAAAGCCATGGCGATTAGCTAAGTTGAGGCAAGACACTTGCTATATTGGAATATCATTTTACAAGAATAAACTAACACCGAAAGAAAACATGGAGACATCCATGGCACAAGTATTTACGCATAATGGGGAAGGGATTGTATTAAGAGGAACAGAAGTGGAAAGAGATGAATTTTCTTTTGAAACTCATATGACAGAGAGTCAAGCGGAAAAATTGATTGGAGATTCCATCGAGAGATACACAGAAAAAGCAAACAGATTGCCATCCAGAGTTGTAATTCACAAAACATCTCAATATTCTGAGGGTGAGATCAATGGCATAAAAAAAGTTGTAGGGAATGCTTACCTAGATTTGGTAGCTATCAAACGAAACCACAATTATAGGTTTATGAGGACTGGTGACTACCCTATATTACGAGGCACTATAATTTCATTGAGCAATACTTCTTTTCTTTTATTCACTAATGGCTACGTGCCTAGGATAAGAACTTATGAAGGGCATAGAATACCCGTACCACTCTTTATCCAACACAGTGGTGATAGTTCCCAGTCAGAATTATCAAAAGAGATACTCGGACTTACAAAGCTGAACTGGAACACAACCAAATTTGCAACACAAATGCCAATAACTTTGGAATTTTCTGATAAAGTTGGTGACATACTTTCTGAACTGCCTGAAGAATCAGTAATAAAGGACCACTATAGATTCTACATGTGAAGTTTATATGATGATTCATAATTCTCTATGAAGTAATGATGCTTGCTCTTTAAGGAGTAATTCCTGCCTGTAGCCAAGAAATTAAATAAATCAAGTAATTGCATGATATCTTATAATACTAATATAGAAGTGGCCAAATCTTTGTGAGGATGAAAACTCAATGGCAATTTAATTTAATAAGATTAAGGAATTATAGGCTGCCGGAGAATTCTCAAAATATACTGAAGCAGAAACCAAATTCATTGAGCCCTTGTTTGAAGCACTGGGTTGGAACATTCTAGGGATTAAAAAGAGTAATGACAAAATCACCTTAGAAGATAAAATTTCTAAGGGCAGAGTAGATTATGGGTATTGGCTAAATGGTGTGCAAAAATTCTATCTTGAAGCCAAGAGTCTCAAAGAGACAGATATTTTGTTTGGAAAAGGCTATGATAAACAGGCCATAAATTACATATTCTGGTGAATTATTTTAATCATTCTTTAAGAACGTTTACAGAAAAATGGGGTGAGTTTGCAGAGAAGGGGTCAATTATAACTCCCTATAACACCATATTAGGATGGTTTATATCTTTAAACCACTTATCTTCCACCCTATATTCCCTTATACAACCAAGAGTGGTTTTTGAGGATAAGTTATTACATCATCAAATACAACCTGTTTTGCGTACTCTTTCTTTTCCTTCTAATAGAGATTCCAGGAATAGAAAACAAACTTAAAACTAGAAACTCTATAATTTAAAGAAAGATACCTCTCAATTTGCTTCCTATCGAACATGAGGGCTCTATACCCATAGAGTCAAAAGACTATATTTGAATAAGAGGTAAAATATCGAACCTCGCCAAGCATTTTGATAGATAGTAATTTTTTTTGGACATGGGGGGCTGTTAAATTTTTACTGTAAACTTAGCCTATTCAATTTCGACATTAATGCTTTTACAAGACTTACACTAAGATAATACATCAATTCAGCGTCCTCTCTTCTGCCGACATAAATTTCCTTTGGTGAGCCTGAATTCTTGTCAAGTGAATGGTGCAAGCCACTTGAAAATTGATACATGTTCTCTAAACCGGTTATTAACTGGGTTAGGTTTGTCTCATCAATTGCCATATCTTCGAGTAAAACTTTTCTAAGTGCCTGCTTACCGCCATTTTTTATTAGTGATTCATAGATGAACCTTGATTTTGCAACAACTTCGCTCCAATCGCATGTTTTCATTGAGTCTAACATGCCCTGAAAATAAGGTCCTATCGAATCCAGCCTTTCTGCTAAGACATCATATTCGTGGTCTTTCTTTATCTTCTCTTTATCGAAATTGCCCTGTGATATACCTGGGGCGTCAATAAGAATGGCCCTACCTATTCCAAAAGCATCGTAAAAATCTGTAGTCCAATCAGAGTGAGATATTCTGAAATTAAAACTCAAGTTTGATGAGCCCACGTATGCAATCTTTTTTTGGTCAACATTCAAAATTGATGGGTCGGTACTCGATTCATCAAATTTTTCGGAACGGACTATTGCAAATCTCTGGGGTCTTATGCCAGAAAGGGGAAAGTAGCCATATTTTCCAATCTTTATTGTGGATGAGAGTTGGCTCCATCTTAGTTTGACCTTCAATACAACGTCTTTCTTTTCATTTCTTAATCTTGTTTCTTCAAGATGATTTAAAGCTCTCTCTCCAAGTTCTACAATCATGGGGTACCACAACGTTTGTGGTCCCTGATTTTTTTCTCCTATTACTGGGATGTTTATTTCGATCTCATAGTTGGGTCCATTAAGGGTTCTTTCATCGGCAATCCTTATTGTACCGATATACATATTATCTTCAGAATATAAAGACCCACCTATATCGTAGATAATCTCATTTGGTTCGAATGTCGCTTTTACGTTAAATTCAAATCCAGGGACAGCACTCTTAATTAATGGCTTCACTGCATTGTCAGTTATCGCAAGCTTTGCCAATAGAATACACCAAGAATCATGTAAGATATTCGTGTTATTTAATTATTCTATGATAAGCTATCGTAAAGGAAAGTGCTGGTTTGCTCAATTATTATTCTTTAGAATTCACAGGAACCTCAAGGTTAAACGCAAACAAGAGTGGTTATATGATCTATATACTCATTCCTTTAGTTTCCCACTCTATCATCGGGTTAATTAAAAGTTTGAACTTAGTCCCGAATTTTTGAGACTTACCCGTTGTAAATTGTATTTTAGTTGACACGATTATAAAAACATCATATTTAGTTACTATTTTTCGCAAATGATACTGCATTAGAACAAATAGTCCTGTATTCACACTTTAGACAAAATTCACCGGGATTTGGTTTATATTTGTGAGCCCTAATTTTTTCTATTAATCCTTCTGCACGTGCCAGCGCTTCTCCCACCTGTGTATGTGAAACACCCACATCCTTAATTTCGTTGTCCCTCAAGTTTGCTACAGATCCTTTAATAATATCCCAACCCAAATCCCTTAACCCTTTTGCATAAAGTCTTACCTGCAACTCAGAGTGCTCTTTTTTCATTACAGTATCAGATGATTTATAATCTCTGACTTCGAGACCAATATCCGAACGCAATATCACATCCACTTTGCCTGTGATTGTTGCATGTTTAGCTGGAAACTCTATCCTCATTTCAGTTTCCTGAACATTTTCAAGATATTCTCCATTTTCTGTTATGTATTCTAACAGTTCATGCTTTACAGTCTTGAGTAATTTATCTTTGAATTCTTGGGATGCATAGGGCAGGTAAAATTCTTTGGCAGCCTCTTCTAATGCTACACTGTATTCTTTCCCTTCATTCTTTATTTTTTGAGAAGTCAGTTGTAGGATATGGTGAAGAGCGTCACCATATCCCATGAATGTATTTACTCCCTGAATATATCCCCACTTTTTCGAGAGCCTATAATGATAAGGACACATTTCGTAATCTATCAATTCTTTAACTGGAAATGATTCTATAACGTCTTGCAAATCGTTGACTTGTGTTGTAAACCGAATTAATTGAAGGTCACGCATTTCCTTGACTAGCATGCAGAAATCATTTATCATATCAAAATATTCACTTGGTTTCGCGGATTGCTTAACGTGTTTATCAAAATAAGATAGTACCACTGCATTCATCGCTCTACTGATTGCCACATAGAACAACCTCAATTCGCTATCTTTCTTTTCAAAATATCCATCATTAGAAATAGTACTGGGATCGATCATCCAAATACTTTCCGGTTTCGTTGTTCGCCTAGAAGGGAACCTGCCGTTTATCATAGAAGGTAAGAAGACTATGGGCCATTGAAGACCCTTTGATTGGTGAATTGTCATTATACTTACTGCGTTTAGCCCTTCTTCTTCCTCATATGGCTGTTCATCATATGATATTACTGCATATCCATTCAAGAAATTACAAAGGTGCTTCAATTCTGTCGCAAATCCTCTTCTTTCACCACCTAGCCTGAAAGAAGTTTCAAAGTCACCGATTATTTTGCTAAATGAGCCAACATTTGCCATCACTACTGCATCAAGAACATCATTCTGGTTCAGATTCTTGTAACCTAAAATATTCAGCAATTCATGCAATACGTCCTTATAGCCATAATTATCTGAGGGTACGTTACCCAAGACCTTCCTTTTCCATGATGCTAATTTGATTTTAACATCTGATTCAACTAAATCGTATCGAATAACCCCCACCCACTTGGACAAGGCCTTATCTCTTAAATTATCACCTCGTATTGTTTGACGACCATAGGCATCTAATTGCCAATACCCATCGTCCAATAGCCATGTAGTGAACATACCAAGTGCTTGGGCTTCGTCCCTCTTGAAAAGTCCAACCTTACCGCCAATAATATATGGTATATTGTATGTCTTAAAGGCATTAATCAGGGGATCAGCAGAAGTCCTAATACTTCTCAATAGAATCGCGAAATTTGAGTAAGGAATATGTTTGTTTTTTGCCAGGAAAGATATTTCATTTGCAATTTGATCAGCTTCATGCTCGGCATTAAGAAAACTTACTTTACCGATTAGACCTTTGTCGTTCCTTTTCCAAGTCATATCACCATAATCAACATTTGAAAAACTCTTGGAAATCCGGTTAGAAACACGAACAATCTCTTGTGGACTTCGTCTGTTTTCATTTATTTCATATGTTTGTACCCCATCAAATTCTTTGGTGAAATGTTCAAAAAATTCTGGATTCCCGCCCCTCCATTGATATATACTTTGACGAGGATCTCCTACGATGGTAACTTCTGCATTTTGGGACAGAAGTTTAATAAGAACAAATTGTGCCTTGTTAATATCTTGGAATTCATCAATAACAAGACATTTAAGATTGTTTAAGGGAGAGTTATTTTTCTTTATTTTCAAAATACTAGTGTTGATCATGGTGTCGAATGTTAATTTGTGGTGCTTCTTCAATGAATCTTCGTATCTTTCCAACATTTTCTTAAAGTGTTCATCTTTGTTAGTTAGGGAATTTATATCGATTAGTTCAGAGTAATACGCACCTAATGTAGTGATAAAAACCTTACATCGCATAAGATATGACCCATATTTGTCATATTCAGCCTTGTTTAAGCCAATATTGTAGCCCTCTCTTATTATAAATGCCATGTGCTGATTTTCATCTAGTACCGAATAATTGGAAAACCCGTATTTATCTTGCAAAAGTCTAGAACAATATCCATGAATTGTTCCTACATACATCTCACCAAATTTTCTCAGCAAATCTGATTCACCAAGGTCCAACAAGCGCTGGTGAATCCTGCTCTTCATACTTTGGGCTGCCTTTTCGGTAAATGTGAATGCAACAATCGATGAAGGAGGCATTTTTTTGTAAATAAGATAATATAAAATTTTTCGGGCCAAAGTCTCTGTCTTGCCCGCACCAGCACCTGCTATTATTCTCGTGTATTTTGAATTAGAAATTATGGCGATTTTCTGGTCATCTGATACGGGGAAAGGTTCATTCAATATTTTATCAAAACTTGTATCCATAAATGTCATATAGTTAGAACAATATTAATATATCCCTGCCAATTTAATTTTATTTAAAGTTATTTAATGGGTTGAAACGAATGACTATTCTCAATAGTTTAACCCACGATGTCAAATATGTGTTTGTCAAAAGGAGCGGACGGGCATTCCCGGACGACAAAATTGATCTCTTAAACGACTGATCAGAAGTGTATCGATAAACAGCTCTGTTTATAACTTTAACATGAGCTATTTAGACTTTGAACAGATATGGGAAATGGTGGATC
>JAKBRR010000039.1 GCA_021845325.1 Thermoplasmata archaeon | reverse complement strand
TTTATCTTTTCAAAAGCATTCTCAAATTTACTCTTCAACTCACTTCTGGTACTTTCAGATTGTTCCGGGGTTGTATGATGATAGGTTCCGTAATAAGGAGAAGCTTGCATTAGCTTTTAATTCTATCGAACTATTTATTTTATTTGTTCAATCAATCACTCATAAAATATAGATTAGGACAAGTATTTTAAATCTCAGAGGGGGTTGGGTTATACAGACAAACAAACTACTTTTGATTTTAGAATACAAACGGGATGGCTATAATAACCGTAAACAGGATTGAAAGGAAATTGACCTGACCCTTAGATAATTTTCCCTTGTTTTCCAGAAGCGCTCCAAGAACACTATCTATTTGACAGCCCAGAAAACCAAAGAGAGTTATAATGAGCAAGGCGATCATAGAAACATCTCCAATCTTTAATAAAATATAACACAAGCCAATTATAAGGGCCCCAAAAAGAGCGGCAATTTCTCCTAAGACGGAAATTCCTCCATTTATACCTCTTTGTGTTCTCTTAAGGGTTGTTATCATAATTACATTAGGGTCCAGCACCCCAATTTCGGAACCAAAAGTGTCTGCAGTAACAACTGCAAATGATATGGCGAATAATTCAAAGTACCTTAGAAGAAAAGGATCTGCAAGGTGAAAAGCTGCAATTGCCCCTCCAATAATCCCGGCATAAAACACATTTTTTATCTTTCGTTCTCCCTTCTCCCCCTCCTGCATTTTGATTATTTTCTTTTCAGCGAACCGATAACGAGTTGCTGCGAAAGAAACAAGGGCAAAGATGAGAAGCAATATAAGCCATGTGAAATAACCCGCAAAATCAACTATTATACCAAGCACAAGTGCAACTAAACCGCCCTTCAGGTCAAAGATGTGAAAGATTTGCGATGCTACAAACAGTATAATCAGGAATATGGCAGATAATAAAATATAGGTCGTGGTATAGAACATTTTAAAAGCTTCTTTAAAATAAATGTCTAGAGACCGCGTTCCTGCAGTCTCTCTTCTTTGGCCATGGTATCCATGGAAATACCCTCCATTGCCTGAAGTCCTGTTGAAACTGTTCCTATCAACCGATAATCTTCAAAATTCTCCACTGCTTCAACGATTGATCGTGCCATTTTAATCTGGTCAGGTGATTTAAAAATTCCGCTGCCCACAAAAACCCCATCCATACCAAGTTTCATCATTAATGCTGCATCAGAGGGAGTAGATACACCTCCAGCTGCAAAGTTGACAAGTGGCAGCCTTCCGAGACGCTTTACTTCTTTCAGGATATTTGTGACCTCCGTGACTATTTGATCATAACCATACCCATAGAATAAATCTGCATCTGGTGGTTCTATATCCTTTGGAAACAATGATTGAACAACCTCTGTTCTTAGCGTTTCGTAGGGAAGAGCTATGGCTTGAGCCATCTTTGATATTTTATCATTCCCCATTAATTTTATAACTTTTATGCCTTCATTGACGGCCCTGATATGTCTTACTGCCTCGATAACGTTACCTGTACCTGCTTCTCCCTTTGTTCTTATCATTGCAGCGCCTTCAAAGATTCTTCTCACTGCTTCAGGAAGATTTCTGGCTCCACATACTGTTGGTATCTTATATTCCCTTTTATTTACATGAAAAAATGGATCTGCCGGGGTTAAAACCTCACTTTCATCAAGCATATCTACACCCAGTGCTTCGAGTACATGCCCCTCACTTATATGACCAATTCTTACTTTTGCCATAACAGGGATTGTAACAGAATCAATTATTTCCTTTATTTTAGCAGGGTCAGCCATTCTGGCAACGCCTCCAGCAGCCCTTATATCGGAGGGGACCTTTTCCAGAGCCATTACTGCAACTGCACCAGCTGATTCGGCTATTCTTGCCTGATCTGCATTTGTAACATCCATTATAACTCCGCCCTTAGTCATCTTGGCGAATCCACTCTTGAGAAGTTCTTCCCCGAATTTCAATTCGGATAAATTTAATGCCATATCGATCTATTTCTAATTGTAAGTTTCTATAAAAAGTTGTCTTTTAAATGGATATATTTCTCAACAAATGAATTCGTTATGTAAATATGCTGATATACTCACTAAAATTTAAGAGGGTACAATCTTACAAGACATTTGTGAATTATGTATTTCCCAGTGCCTGTATCTATTCGAGCATATTACTAAACAATGACTAACACAAAAAATAGAGAAAACATATGCGCAATATCATCCATACCTTTTTCTTTAGGAAATTTGAAGGTTAAGTGAACAGATGAAAAATCAAGAACTCTTCATAGATGAAAATGGCAGAAAATATCAGGAGCACAATTGAACTGAAATCTGTTATTATTCTTTTTAGAACTTCGCCATATTTCATATAAGAATAATGAACAAGGGTTGTAATGGAAATTATCCAGATCAATATACCAATAAAGAAGAAATAAAAAAGAGTATAACCGAACGTTTCAAAAATGGCTAAACCTGCGCTTAACCACCATATTATCTGATATGGGTTAACCAGACCTGTGCCTAGACCTTTAAAATATCCATAGAATGTATTTATGTTACTTTTTGGTTCTTCAGAATGGAATTTCATGTTGATTGCTATGTAAACAAAAACAAGAGCGCCTGCTAAATATATTATTGGCAGGAAGTAGGAAAAATTAACCGTTTTTTGAAAAGCAAATATGAGAACCATGAAGATAAAATCAGCTGTCATAGCCCCTAATCCTATTTTAGACCCATCAAACTGAGACTTTATGGATCTTTCCATCATTAGAGAATTTATGGGTCCGGGAGGAGCCGCCATTGAAAATCCAAGAAATATTCCCAGGGGGATAATAATATAAAGATTCAACGGGTTTAATCATTTACTCTATTAAAAGCCTGATCACTTTAATAGTTTTTTGTCGACCTCTTCTATATATTTGTCTATTTCAATATTGTTCTGTCTTAGTTTTGCTCTTGTTTTTTCAAGAACACCCAGCTCAAAAGCCCTGTGATTTATAATTTTGGTCTTGTCGGAAAACGTCGAATCTATGGCATTAATAAAATCTTCATCGTTTAGTCCAGCTAAATTTAGTGCCGAGATAAATCCCATAATTACAGAATTAGAGGTTCTCTTATCCCCCGCTTCCAGGGCAATAGTTTCCGCCTCTATTTCATAAATATTCAGATGTTTGGCTGCTTCATTAAGAATGTTTTCCAGATCAGGATATTCTTTTCCCTTCATGCTCAGACTCACCGGAGTCAGTTTTTCAAGTGACAATATGACAGTTGATCCATCCTTCATCCTGGGTATATTCCTAACCCCTTCCATGTATTCTAAACCTATCAATAGATCTCCTTCACCATTTGGGATTATGGGACCGTGGACATCGCCCAACCTCACTTCCACAGAAACAGATCCACCCCTTTGCGCAAGGCCGTGTATTTCTGACATTATTGCGTTTAAACCCCTGTGTATTGCAGCTTTCGATATTAGACTACCACAGGTTACAACTCCCTGTCCACCAATTCCAGATATTATAATATTATATTTCATGGTTTACCACCTTTATTGCCTGATACGGACATACATAAATTTCAGCACACACTCCGCATCCGTCACAGAGTGTTGGGTTTATCGTTATTTCTCCTTCATTAACATAGAGAGCAGGGCATGAGAAATTTTCAACACAATTCATGCACTTGCTGCATTTTGTCTGGTCAACCTCGTACAGTTTGAGAGTTCCGTTTTTCTTTGCTCTTCTATCGCTAAGTATGGCGCATTCGCCTCGAGCCACTATTACAGAAACTCCTTTTCTTTTCAAGGCACCTGTGACACTTCTCAGGACCTGGCCAACATCAAAGGAATTAACAGTAACCAGATCCTTGACACCTATTGATTTAACCACCTCTTCAATATTAACTTCATTAAATCCATTTACTGGATCAGCGATCCCGGGATTGGGTTGATGGCCTGTCATTGCCGTTGTTGAGTTATCCAATATTATGAGCTTATAGGAGTTTCCGTTGTGTATTGCGTTTATGAGCGGGGGAATGCCTGAGTGGAAAAATGTAGAATCGCCTATAAAGGCAATTACCGGTTGATCAGTCACTTTT
The DNA here is from genome assembly GCA_021845325.1 of Thermoplasmata archaeon. Next base: position 5,360 of record JAKBRR010000039.1, on the reverse strand, counting down.
GAAAAACCATTAGCCAGACCCTCTGAGGAACCCATGCTTAGAATTAAATCAGAAGTTTCATACGGCTCATAAATTCCAAGGGAATAACACCCTATATCTGAAGAAAATATGGCATCTTTAATGTTCGAGAGCTTCAATGCCCGTTTGACTGAATAGTAAACTGACCTGTGGGGACAACCCGGACAGAGAACAGGAGGTCTCTGAGGTAAAGTATCCTTGAATGATTTATCCTCCGGGGGGGTAATGTCAAGAAGAGGGAGTATTGCAGAAGCAATAACATCCTCATTGAATTCATAGTATGCCGGAAGCTCTCCTGTGTTTTTTCCATGAATGGTAGTTTCTATCCGGTTTTCCTGTGCAATCCTGATAATATCGTTTTCCATTACTGGATCAAGTTCCTCAACAACTATTGTTTCTTTGTGCCTCCTTAAAAATTCTGCCACTTTTTCAACAGGAACAGGATTAGTAAGTGATAATTTTAGAATATTCAGAGAGAGGTTGTAATCACTTTTTAAATCCTGCAGGTAGGTATAGGATATTCCACTTGTTATAATTCCAAGTGAACTATCTCCTTCAATCTCATAATTCAATGGTGATGAATCCCCCTCTTTTTCTATCAATTCCATTTTCTTAAGAAGTTCAACTTTTAATCTTCTTGAATTTACAGGAAGCGCATTGAACTGTTTTTTATTACTTTGAAAATATCCCCTGTTTTTAATATCAGCAGCCTGGGAAAGTAATACCATACCTCTCTGATGTGAAACACGTGTTGTTGTTCTGAATATTACTGGAATAGAGTATTTCTCAGACAATTCAAATGCATACTTTAAAAAATCCTTACACTCCTGAGGGTTTGACGGTTCTACTACGGGAAGATGTGCCAGCCTGGCATAGTTCCTGTTATCCTGTTCATTTTGAGATGAAAACATTGAGGGGTCGTCGGCTGTCATTATAACCATGCCCGCTCTGGTTCCAGTATATGCAATGCTCATCATTGGATCTGAGGCAACATTCATACCGACATGCTTCATGAACACAAAGGATCTTACCCCGGAAACCGCAGCTGCAAAGGCACTTTCAACAGCTACTTTTTCATTAACAGAGAATTCGAATTTGATTCCTGCTTTTTCGTGCACCTGATATAAGACATCCCCGATTTCGCTTGAAGGTGTACCGGGATAGGTTGATGCATATCCGACGCCCTCTTCTATGAGACCTCTCACAATGGCTTCATTGCCAAGAAGAAATAGCTTATTGCCACCATTTTTTTCTATCAGAGGGTCAAAAAGGTTCATGATAAATCAGTCATTGGACTTTATTAATTATTATGCTTTAAATATTAAGTCTGACAATAACTATCACTGCATTTTTGATGAAGATTTTTCTCTTAGAAAGTGTAGAGGAAAATAATTCTTCGAATGTGTGGCGAAAATCAAAATAAACATACAGATGATGAATAATGGCATGCCACTATTTGGATCTGTACCGTAACCGCTTATAATCCCGAAGTCCTGACCAACCCACCATGAAAACAGTGTTATTGGTATTGTCAATAATGCAGCATAAAATGGGCGATATAGCCATGTAATAGCACAACTGGCGAAATATATGGAAAAAAAGAGATTCCAGTAGAAGTCATAGTAAATGAAAGTATTGGTAAAATATAAAAATGAATCTGACAGGAACTGCGGTTGATATAAAAATATTAAATTATACGGTATTCTGGAAAGTGAATATCCAGACCAGAATTGTGAAGCTGGTAATATCTGTAGAATAAAAGAAATTAAGAATACAGTGGTCATAAAGACTGGTATTACCCATTTTAATTCAAGTCCGACAATGACCAATAACAGGTAAATTGAGATTATAAAATAGACCAGTGCCGAGCCAGGTACTCCAGACAGGAAGCTTGACCCAGCCTGGAAAATTCCCCCAAATCCCTCTCCAAATATCCATATTATCAGTGACCATGCGGCAGAAACCATAAGAACCAGGACATTTCCTGTTTTATTTAATTTTATCAAAAGGCCAATACCAATAAATAATTGCGTAACGGCTGCCATGGCATTGAATATTACAGGATGCAAGCTCCATATATTGACTCCAAAATTAACAATATTGTAGATTGCTCCGCTTGTTGAACCCATCATGGGGATAATCACGTATGGAAGGAATACATAGGGCATTTCAGGCTGCAACTGGAGAATACCGTCAACAAGCCATAGTATTCCAAGGCCCATTTTCAAAAAAGTGAAAGCCGGCCCGAAGTTTTCTGCGTCAGGCTTGGTCTCTCTGAACAGATAAAGAACCATAGTGACTATGATCATACCAAAGAACGTGTATGAATACAATGTAAGCGTTAAATTTCCGGGTATTTTATAGAGAATATAATCACCGTAAAAAACCAGTCCAAGAATGATTACTATCGAAGCTATGATAATATTTCTTAGAAGAGATTTATAATATTTGCTCAGCCGGAACTGAAAATCACGAGCCATTTTATCCTCTTCATATCTAGTTTTAAAATATAATGCTTATCGCTTAAATGTTGTTTTAGGATATACCCCACATTTATATTTAAAAAAATTTAGGGTGATATCAGTCCCTTATCTCCTTCTCAGACAGTATATATGTTATTATTACGAGGAATGCAGCGAGCAGGAATAGATATAGCAGGTAAAGAAGAACTGAATTTGTTTGTGCCGATGTGAGGTTTCCATACAACAAAACTGTTCTTATGGCCTCAGATGACCATGAAACCGGATTATATTCAGCAACAGTTCCAAGCCATGATGCCATCAGAGCCTTGGGGAAAAGTGCAAAGCTGGCAAAAATAAGCGGTAAGTTTATGAGATTAATTATTCCGAAGACAGTTTCCATCTTTCTCAATCTGATGGCTATAATACTGAATATTGACGAAAATGAAAATGCAATGAGGACAAGAGCTACAATTATTACAAACACTCCGAACAGGTTAAATCCTTTCTGCAGCACGAGACCGTTAGGAATTATCAAGGCAGCTGCCAGTAATATTACTGCCTGAACCAGTATTCTGAAAGTACTTGAAAGTACCTTTGAAAATACTATTGAACTCCTGCTAATCGGTGATACAAGGAACCTTGACATTGGACCAAGCCTTCTGTCCCAGATTATGTTCACACCTGCAAACATACCAGTGAAGAGACTGGTTGTGGTGAGTATACCTCCAATAATGAACGTAATATAATTTGGCGCCGGATAAAATGGACTCAGAGTAGAAGATACGCCGGCTGGCCCCAGTAATTTCGCTATATCGAAGGCACTGCCAAATAGAACGATCCAGAAAATCGGTTGAATAAGACCAACCAGAAAGAATACAGGATTTCTGTACCATTTTTTTAACTCCCTTACTGTTAATGGAATTAATCCACTCATTTTCTTAACCTCCTCATATTGATCGCCTGTTTAAATGCTGATTCGCCACTTTCTTCTCTTATCTCGTTTCCAGTCAATTTCAAAAACACCTGGTCAAGTGAAGGCTTTTGAACTGACATTTTCATTGGAGTAATTCCATTCTTTATCATGAAGTCCATAAGGAGCGGGAGGTCCGAATCTGCATCTTTCACCGTTAGCCTGATTTCTTTACCGTTTATGATTGGTTCTTCTACAGATTCTGTGAAACCAGAGATCTCTTTTAAGGATTCTTCGTCTTTTGTTTCCACAATAATGGTATCACCCTTTAAAGAAGCCTTTAGTTCCGCGGAAGTCCCTATGGTAATAATATTCCCATGGTCAATGATACATATCCTGTCTGAAAGTTCATCCGCCTCCTCAAGATAATGGGTAGTTAATATGATCGTAACGCCAAGTTCACTTCTTATCTTCTTAATATAATCCCACATTTTTGCCCTTGTCTGAACATCAAGTCCCAAAGTCGGCTCGTCCAAAAAAAGGACCTTTGGTTCATTAACCAGTCCCATGATAAGTTCCAGTCTCTTTCTCATTCCACCTGAGAAAGTTCTTACATAATGGTTACCAACATCTGCAAGGTCAACCAGAGCAAGGAGTTCATCGATCTTTTTGTTTGAAGGGCCTTTGGGAAGATCATAAAATCTTGCAACCATTCTTAAATTTTCCACTGCCTTCAGGTCCTCATCTGTAGTAAGATCCTGCGGCACTACCCCAATATTTCTCCTTACCTGCATTGAATCTCTCACAATGTCATATCCCATAACCTTTGCAAAACCGGATGTAGGTGTTATTGACGTGGATAGCATTTTTATTGTCGTTGTTTTGCCTGCACCATTGGGCCCAAGGAATCCAAAAATCTCCCCCTGTTTAATCTGGAGATGAATACCTTTGACCGCCATAATATTTCCAGGATAAGTTTTTCTCAAATCTGTAGTTTCGATTACGTATTCTGTCATCTTATCAACCTTTTCTTAACCTCATTCAATTTGTTCTCGATCTTTTGTATTTCTTCTTCAATGCCTTCAAAAGGCTTATCTGAATCAAGTATGAACATTAACTCAGAATGAATATTTTCAAGAACGGATTTAACGTCATCAGGATTGGTTTGATTGTAAAAATGCCTGACTCTTTGAAAATGCTTCTCGACTATCTTTCTTCCATCATCAGTGATAATATACCTGTTATCGTCATTTCGGACAACTAATTTATCTTCCTCCAACTTGGATAACAGGGGGTAAATTGAACCAGGACTTGGTTTCCACCACCCCATGGAATTCGATTCGATTTCCTTTATTATCTCCGAACCGTTAAGCTGCTTCTGGGTTAAGAGATTCAATACCCAGAATCTCAGTAATCCATGCTTCCTTCCAGTTGAAAAAGTTGAAATATCGTCCAATTATATCGCATTTTGATATTTTAGGAAAATATTTAATCGTATCGAATTTCGATATACTTATTTGAAAATCAAAAGTTTTACATGTTTAAATTATCAATCTCACTTTTTATCCCATGCGATCATGTTATCAGATAGTAAGAATAAGTGCCAAATTACAGGCAGAATTACAAGAACATTTCTAACATTTGAAGCGCCGTAAACATTGTCCAGTTAAAGTTTATTCGTTATCGTACATGGAAATATTTAATAACCATTTAAATAATATCAGACATTGTCATACAGAGGATAAAATGATATGAAAATATCTAAAATTATATCTTACAGCGCCTTTGCAATAATTGCATCTTTCCTCATAATATCATCTTCATCCATTTATCTGAGTGCTACGGAAACCGCAAGCTCCGTTACTGGAGAGATTAAATACGTTAATATCGGTGCACCACAACCTTACGTAGGTTTCTGTCTCATGGGTAGCGCAAAAGGTGTCATACCATCGTCTATTTCCATAATGAAC
>JAKBRR010000038.1 GCA_021845325.1 Thermoplasmata archaeon | reverse complement strand
AACCAGGGAAAGTGTTTATAATCAGGGGAATTTGTCCGGTCACAATGCACCCATTGGTATGTTTGAGCTTGTAAGGATGGCCATGAGACAAAGGCCAACATACATTCTTCTGGGAGAAATAAGAGGCAGGGAATCATATTCGCTCTTTCAGGCAATATCCACGGGCCATACGGCCTATTCAACAATACATGCAGATAGCATGGATACTCTAGTGAACAGACTTGAATCAACACCGCTAAACATACCCAGGGTTCTCATAAGTTCCTTAAACTTCGTAATTTTTAACAAATTTGTTAAAATCGGAAATAGAATGGTAAGAAAAATCACCGAGATAGACGAAGTTATTGGCGTTGACTCGGAAACCAGAGAAATCCTTTATAACAAAGTTTACAGCTTCGATTTTAATGTGAATACACAGGTATATAGTGGTTATAGTAAAATTCTGAAAGAAATACAGCAGGCTCGAAGAATGACAGATGAAGAATTCAATGAGGAATTTGAAAGGAGAAAAAAACTTGTCGACTTAATGGTTGATGCCAATATCGTGGATTATGCAAATCTAACCAGAATCGTGAACATATATTACAAGGACCCTGCTTTTGCCTTAAGAATGGCAGGGAGTGGATAATAATGTCCAGCGTATTTTCAAAGGATGGGGTCACCAAGGGACTTAAAAAAACTGGAAACATAGTAAAGGGAACTAAGGAAAAAAAGGATGACCCGAGGAGAATTAAGAAACTTAAGGTTGAAAGACTTGGCATGTTTGACAGGATTTCCCTTGAAATATTCGGCGAGATGATTACAAAATATTCAGATACTTCAAGAATAGATGTTACGCTTCAAAAAGCTAAAATGCCTCTTACAGGTGTGGAATATCTATCGAGGGTTTTTATGGGTGCCCTCATATTTATCATCGTATCCGGTGTTTTTGCTAACATATTCGCCATAAGGCTTCCCCATTATGCATTTCTGGCATTTGCAATATGGTTCATGGCTATAGTTATCTATTTCACTTTGATGGTAGAACTCCCAAATTCAGTCGCCGGAAGCCGTAGAAAAAAGATAGATGCTGTTCTGCCAATAGCAATGGGGTATATTGCAACAATGGCCTCTGCAGATGTTTCTGTTGACAGTATATTATATGAATTATCAAAAAGTGAGGAATACGGAGAGCTGGCAAGAGAAGCAAAAAGCATTTCCATAACCACTAAGCTTTTCGGGAAAGATATTGTTACTGCTATTAAGGAAGGCGCCTCATTAACTCCGTCAATCAAACTTTCAGAATTCCTTCAGGGTATTATAACAACCGTAACATCCGGCGGAGATCTTAAGGAATACTTCAAGCAAAAGGCCCTTCAATATGAAACTGAGTTAAGTACCATCGTCAAAAGAAATTCTGAATCTCTTTCAGTCATGGCTGAAAGTTTCATAATAGTTGGAGTTACTTTCCCATTGATCTTAATGATCATAATTGGAGTGGTTGCCTCCTTAACACCGGACCCAAGCCCTGTACTTTCTCTTGTTCTGTACCTTATCGTTCTGCTTATAATACCCGTTATTGCAGTAATGTTTGCGCTCATATTGAGCAGCACTATTAACGAGGTGAAACTATAGCGCCAATTAAACTGAAATATTACGTGCTCGCGGCGTTTGGATCAGTGGATGCAATAATAATATTTTTGGGCATCAAAGGCTTTATTCCAACAATAAGTCTGCTGGTTCATCCATTAACCATGTCCACAATCCTTCTGATCATTCTCCTTCTTCCCTTTGGAATGGCTGACTTTGCCGAAACCAAAAAATTACAGGAGGCTGAAAGAAGGATTCCTGATTTTCTAAGGGACCTGGCAGGACATACTACATTTGGAACGCCCGTATCGGAGGCTATTCTGAGAAGTTCAGGAAATGACTACGGACCTCTAAATGAAGAGGTTCGCCACGTCGCAAGCCTCATAAGCATTGGAGTGCCTGTAGAAAATGCTCTTGACGGATTTGGTACCATTCTTGGTGACCAGACCATTGCGAGAGTCGGAAAAATTCTTAAAAAAGCCAGTGAATCTGGTAGTAATACTGCAGATGTTATATCCATGATATCAAGTTTTACCACTCAAACTTACCTAATGAGAGAGAGCAGAGCTGCGGATATGCAAAATTATTCCATGGTTATGGCAGTTTCTTACGGTGTTTTCCTCTTCGTCATTCTAATGTTAGACCTGGATTTTTTCACTCAATTAAAGCCTTCTGGCATTTCAGGATCAACCTTATCTCCAGGGGTCGCAAGTTTTCCTGTCATAGAGAGGATATTCAGTCTTGGGATTATAGTTCAGTCTTTGACAAGCGGCCTCATTTCAGGTGTTTTCCGTGATGGTCGTCTTGTTTCTGGTGCAATGATTGCGGGAGTTCTCCTTTTAATCAGCTTCGTTGTACTTACATTTGCAGGTGTTCTATAAATGAGTTTTCTTAAGAAAAATAAGAAGAGGAAATCGCAGGTTTCCACAAAAATAATATTCCCTAAAAGGGCAACAGAGGATCTTATATTTCAGGAGATTGTTCCAGGGGTAGTTTATTCAAGGGTCTATCTTAACAGGGTGACTTCAACCTTTGTCTATGAATTAATAGAACCGGAAATAAGCCCAACTCTTTACAAGAGATATTCGAGACTGAAAAGAGATTTCATTAAAGCCATAACAGAGCCTGAAAAATTTGGAGACATTCAAAGAGATCAGATTCCTTCGCTGTTCATGCTTAAATTAAAAGAAGATGGCTATAAGTTGAATACAACTGATACCGACACTCTCACTTATTACATTAACAGAGATATTAAGGGGTTCGAAAAGATAGACGGACTTTTGAAAGATCCAAATATTGAGGATATATCATGCGACAGGGAAGAAACACCTGTCTATATTTTTCACAGAAATTTTGGATATATACCAACCAATGTAAAATATGAAGACGAAGAAGAGCTGAATTATTTCATTAAAAAAATAGTTCAGGATTCCGGGAAGCATATATCAATTGCAAATCCAATTGTTGATGCAACGCTCCTTGATGGATCAAGGATTTCGGCCTCAATAGGAACACACATTACAAGTAAAGGGCCATCATATACAATAAGGAAATTCAAGAGTGAACCACTCACTGCTCTTGATCTTATCCAGAAGGGTTTATGCGATTCAAGAGTTTTTGCCTATTTCTGGGTGCTGGTGGAATACGGTGCAAACATCATGGTAGTAGGCGGAACTGCCACCGGAAAGACAACTTTTCTTAACGCTCTTCTTCTGTTTGCTCCCTCGCAAAGGAAGATAGTTTCCATAGAGGATACAAGAGAGATCAATCTGGTTCACGAAAACTGGGTTCCTATGATCACCAGGAACGGATATGGACAACTGGATAAGGAAACGGGTAAGAGAATTGGAGAGATCGATATGTTTGATCTTCTCACAGTTACAATGAGGCAAAGACCTAACTATGTGGTTGTGGGAGAAGTAAGAGGCGCTGAAGCGTTTACTGTCTTTCAGGCAATGTCCATAGGGAGATATGTCTTCGGAACATTCCATGCAGATGATATCCAGACTTTTATTCACAGAATGGAGTCAAAGCCTATCAATATTCCAAGGAATCTTATTTTGACTCTGGATGTGGTAATAATCCTGTCAAATCTTACATCTGAAAAGGGTTCTTTCAGGAGAATTCAGACCGTCTCTGAAATAACAGGACAGGATCAGCTTAGTTCTGAAATAGTTGTAAACAATGCATTCACATGGAATCCCGTAACTGATACAAATCCCTATTCAGGGTTCAGTTATGTTCTCAAGAGGATTGCAGAGAAAGAAGGAAAATATGAATCTGATCTCGAGAAAGAGGTCGAAATGAGGGCAAAAATACTGGACAAAATGATTGAAAGACAGATCAACAATTACAAGGAATTCTATAATCTGATCAATCTATTCTACAAAGACAGAGTGAGGCTGTTCGAAACCCTTGAAATGACGGAGGAAGTAATAGTTTAATATTTTAACGGTTACGTTTTTTCATCTGCTGTCTTAGGCAGGAGCTTATTTGCTATATATGGGATGTAGAGAGTTTGCAATATTATTGATAATATTACTACTATTGCCACAGAAACCTCAATTGTTCGACCCCATCTGAGAAGAAGAGGAATACCAAGAGTTGTTCCTATGGCAATGGGAACAGTAGATTCCACTATTGAAACTACTCCTCTCGGACCCGCAAGAGAAAAGAAAGTTTTGATCTTCCTGTTCAGGGGAGGAGCTGACAGATTATTTTTCCTTATTCGAAATACCGAAGCAAACACGGCAATAGGTCTAACGAGGAAGAGAACAGCAAGAGCCATCAATATACCAATTATCCAGTAATTTTCAATGTCTGGAATGGTCAGCATACTTCCCATTAATATAAAAATGACTCCCTGGGCAAGAAATGAAAGGTTCTCCTGAAAGCTTCTCTCTCTTTCGTAAAATATGGATTTCTCTGATAAATTTCCTATAATCGCTCCTGTTGCAATGATTGCAGGGAATGGAGTTATGTTCAAAGCCTCAAGGAAGGTAAGTTCAAATATAATTACACCAAGGAGAAGACCCACAATGAGGTTTTCGAAATTCAGTATCTTATTCAGATAGAGAATAAGTAGACCTATAACAATGCCCACAATTGACGGGATTATTATCTGAATAAGAAGGAAAGTAATAATAGCAGGAATGAAACCTATTGCTCCCGACAGGTACAGAAACAGGGTAACTGCTGTTGATTGAGGAGCTATTATTGCTATGGCTAATGTGACAAATATAATGGCCAGGGGATCATTGAACAGACTCTCCCCTATCAAGGTTCCAGAGTAGTCTTCCCGTATCCTGATCTTATGAAACAGTGGAATGAGCGTTGCCGGGTCCGTGGGTGATATTATGGCACCAAAGAGAAAACCTATTATGAAAGGCGCACCCGTAAACAGAGAAAAAAGTATTCCTGAAAGAAAAGCAGTAATTATCATTCCCACGGTATTCAGGGAAATTATTCTCCCCAGGTGCCTCTTGAGTACCCTGAAGTTTATTCCGTGACTTTCGTAGTATAGAATAATCATAAGACCAAGTATACCGATTCCAAAATTTGCAAAGCTGGTCATCAACTCTTCCGAAAAACTATAACGGATTATTCCAAGGACCGGGCCAAATATAATTCCAAGGAAGATCAACACAGGTATTTCCACTATGGATGCTTTTCTTGCTATTGGAATGGAAAAAGCTGCTATTATAAGTAAAAGACTGAACTCCAGAATTCGAAGATTCTCGATTATCATGATGCAGGATCTTCCCCTGGACTATACGGTAATCTTCTCTTATGCATACTGGACAAATAAAGATTGGAAACAATTTTCCCCTCTATACTTTCCGGGAATTCACCACTTTCCTCAAATTTAATGAGAATACGATCCAATTCAGAGTAACTTATGCCCATATCTTCCTCATCGGTCTGTTCAGCCCACAGTCTTGCACTTGGTTTCTTCTCTATTATTGATTTCGGCAGGCCCATTTCCTTCGACAGCTTCCAAATCTGGGTTTTATATAATCCAATTATTGGCTCAATATCACACCCCCCATCACCAAATTTAGTGAAGTAACCGGTCAGATATTCAGATTTGTTTGTAGTTCCTACTACGATGCCATTGTTCTGATTTGCAACGGAATAGAGTGTGGACATTCTGACTCTGGATTTTAAATTTCCAATCACCTTCGAATCTTTAAGATTCAGTGCTTTTGAAAATTCTTTAATGATCTTGTCTATTGGTATAGTTTCAAATGAGATACTATTGAATTTACAGATTTTTTCAACGTCAATAAGGTCTTCCTCTGGAGAATTAGAATCTGGCATGTAAATGGCAAAAATTCTATTTCTTTCTATGGAGTCCGCCAGCAAAGTAACCACAAATGCACTGTCTATTCCCCCGCTCAATCCTATAACGGCGTTTTTGCCACTTAATTTGTCAGACAAAAATTTTTTAATGCCGTCAAGAATCAATGAAACTAACCTCTAATCAGGTATGCCACAACAGGTTAATTAATATTTCAATTTCATGCGTTTACAGAATTTTATTTCTTTTGAAGGGTAAACGAATAATTTTTTAATATGTGTCTGACATAAATTATATGGCTCATACTACGTTATGCTTTGCCTTTCCAGCAGGGACATCATATTTCTGAAAAGCATTGAGGTGGTAACCGGACCAACTCCTCCCGGTACCGGAGTTATAAAATTGGCATAATCTACCAGCGATGTTAAATCACAATCCCCGGACATTTTCCCTTCGTTAAAATTGATGGCTGCGTCTACTATATTTACCCCCTCCATGAAATCCTTCCTTGAAAAATGATTATATTTTCCGATTGCAGTAACTACAGTTTTTGCAGAGCCCATTATTTTACCAAGATTTCCTGTTTTACTATGACAAATGGTAACTGTAAAATTTGAGTTTAATAACATCATAGATAGTGGCCTACCAATGATATTTGATCGGTTTATGATTAATATTTCAGATCCAGGTTCCAGATTTAACGTTTCAATTATTGCCTTAATGGCAGATGCTGTAGCAGGAAAGACTGATCCCTTATTCATAAGTATGAGACCTTCGTTTAAAGGATTCTGGGAATCAACATCCTTCTTTGGATCGATAGTCATACAGAGTTTGAACTGGTTTAGATTTGGTCTTAAGGGACTTTCCAGTATAATGGAGTCAATGTCCTTTGATCGGTTCAAATTGCTTATCTGTTCAATTATATCAGATTCATTCATGTTATACGGAATTCTGATGACTTCTGTATCAACTCCCAACAGGCTTGCCTTTTTTGTCTTCGAACGTATGTAGGATTCCTGATCCGGTGAAGATATGGTAGATAATATGGTCATTTTGGGGCTTCGCCCTGACAACTCTGAGAATTTCCTTACTTCCTCTCTGGTTCTTTCGTCAATGTGTCTGGAAAATTCCCTGCCATTGAAAATTTGCGTCATTCTATATCATTCCACTTTATGACGCTCTTGATTTCTCCAGCAGGCTTGACTGTGAATAGTGATGTGTCCTCAGGTTTATAAATTCCTGTTATCATTTTGCTCATAACACCGGCATGACCAAGATGCCATTTCTGGATTAAATCAAGTGCCTTCTCATAATGGATCCTTGCTGCATCCACAGATCCACATACAGTTATGTTTCGTTCCACTATCCAGTCAATGTCATTGCCTGTTATGGCGCCATCAGGAGCTTTTCCGTTTGTACCAAATAATATAACGACTCCATTATAGTTAACTTTTCTCAAAAATCTGACTATTGTTGACGGATCACCGCTGGTATCAATTAAGAGGTCCAGTTCAAAATTATCCGGAAAATTTACATCTTTTGAATAATCAACGAAATTAACGTCAAAATTCTGACACATTTGCAATTTGGTATCTTCTATGGCGTGACGGTTTGCCATATATGTGGTGAAACCATATTCACGAGCAACAAATGCATATAGAAATGCCTCACAGGCACTTCCTATTATAAGTGCTTTCTTTCCCTCGTAGGTAGAGAACTGATTTTGATAAACTGCCCTTGTTGAAACTTTCTCAAAAACCTCAAATGCCTTAACCACATTTTTCAAAGGCTCCGTAAGTACCCCTATTTTTGAAAGATCCCTGCTCCTTACAAGTACCAGATTTTCCGGTGCCTCATAGAAGTAATCTCTCATAAAACCATGGAGTCCGGTTATTCCGGCTTCATGCTTCTTGCCATCAGAGCAGTTATCCGGTCTCCCGATTCTACAATTTGGACAATCCCCTGGTCTCCTAACTACTGGTACCACAAGATCACCCTTTTTAAATAAGGGAGAGTTAGATGATTCCACCTGCCCGATACATTCATGACCAAGAACCTGAAAATCCGAACCTTGAGGTGAGTATGCGAATTTAAGCGCCCCCTTAACAATTCCTCTGTCCGTGCCGCATATCCCGGTATACAGAGTTCTGACTTTAATGCCGTTTAACTTTCCTGCTTCACCGTCAATTTTCCTGTATTCAATTCCCTCGGAAGGGGGATGGGTTATTAAAGCTCCAATATCATTCATGCATTGATATGGTCTTATTTTTGTAATAGTTTTGCTTTTTTATAATTTATCCCTTCCAGATAGAAGTTACCTTATGGTTGTGTCCCTCTAGCCCATACACATAAAAGCACGGAACAGCATGGAAACTTCAATATCTCACATATAAGGAAGATTTGCTTACAATTGGTGTCCCATCTTTTCCTTTTTTGTTGTCAAATAAAACCTGTTATATTCAGTTGTTGCACTTTTTAGAGGAATTCTTCCTGATACCTTGATACCTGCAGATTTTAGAAAATCTATTTTTAACGGATTATTGGTCATCAGTTTTATCGATTTGATATTAAAGTAATTTAATACCTCCACTGCAAAACTGTAATCTCTATTGTCTGCGGGCAATCCAAGCTTTAAATTTGCTTCCACTGTGTCATAACCCTCGTCCTGAAGACTGTAAGCCTTAATTTTATTAAGAAGACCTATTCCCCTCCCCTCCTGCCTGAGATAAATAAGCATTCCATAAGGTTCATCTCCCAGATAGACCAGTGATCTTAAAAGCTGGTCTCTGCAGTCACATCTCTTTGAACCAAATACGTCTCCTGTAAGACATTCTGAATGAATCCTTACAGGAACATCCTCCTTCCCCGTTACATCACCTTTGACAAGAACGGCGTGCTCTTCTGATTTTGAATTCTGAAATGTGTATATATCGAATAGCCCAGCTATAGTGGGCAATTTTGCTTTTGCAGATAACTTAATCATACCATCAAAGATTTTATCTTAATATTTTAACATATATGTAAATTTTTTTCACATTTTTTTGCAGATCAATATCTGACCATTCTGGTCAAATAGATAAAACAGTTCCTCCCCCATGAGTTTTGATTCAATAATACTCTTGAAGTTATAATATTCCTCTGTGGGATTATATCTTGGAATTATTTTGCCAGCTCCCAAATAATGGAGAGTATTCAATAAATGGTCTTCAGTGCTTTCACCCGCAACCAGAAATGATTCCCCGGGAAACTGATCTTTTTTTTCGTCAGATGTTAAAATTACCCTTCGTTTATCTTTGTACAGAAACGGAAGTGAGAATTCGTTTGAAATGTTGCCTTCTAAACCAGCATAGATAACTGCAGGATCTAAGGAGTAAATGTATTTTCGATGTGTTTTTACCGATCCTCTAATTTCTTCCTGCTTATCTGATTCTATTCTGATCATCTTCGGAAGTAAAACCGCTGAAAAGTTTTTCTTCTTCAGTTTTCCAAGATATACTGTAAACCTGTTAAGAGAACCACCGATGGAAATATACTCTGATTCAAAGTCATCGAAATCCACTTTGCTCCTTTTCATTTGAGGAGGCAGATCAAACACAAAGTCGTCTGTATAA
>JAKBRR010000037.1 GCA_021845325.1 Thermoplasmata archaeon | reverse complement strand
TCCTGTAGAGATCTTCATTGATATCGTTGTAAACCTTGATCTTCCTCCATTCATCGGGAACATTCAGCAGAACCTTGCCTGATCCGCCGAATACATCCACCACAACATCAAATTCATCTGTGTGCTTTGAGAGAATATCCATTATATCCTTCAGCTGGTTGAATTTGCCTCCATAATACCTGAAAAGAGATTTCATATTGTTGTCTATTACGCAAGCATAATTGCTATAAATGGTTTCCTATTACGCAATAATATTATATGGCAGTATTGCCTATAAGAATGTGGATATCCTCAAAGAAATAGAGATGCAGTCCGGGTTCCTGAGGCTCCTGGTATATCTAAATGAAAATGGTGAGAAGCAGATCACCGACATCATGGAGGAGACCGGCATACCTGTGCATCAGGTTTACAGATCTCTCGAGAAGGCAAAGTCACTTGGCCTGGTTAAGTCAAGGATCGATGATACAAAATATCCTCACAGGAATCTTATATCGCTTACAGGCAGAGGAGATAAAGTTGCAGACAAGGTTGTGGAAATATCATTAATTCTAAATGATAAGAGCGAGACCACATCTATTGGCTTTAATTAATTCTAAGAATGAACAAAAGTGGATATGATATGAAATTTTATATATAGTTCATTCATAAGTAAACTTATGAATAGCGAAACCAAGAAAAGAATCAAGGGTTTTCTAGAAACATTAAAGGATTTTGAGATTCACGGTGGGGAACCTGCAGATTATAAAGAAAATCTTGTCAATCTAAGAGAAAGCATAAAGAAAGCAGTTTTCGAGGGACAGGACTCTAAGTTTAGTGAAATACTACTTAATTCTTTGAAAGAAATTAATGACAATATTGGAATTGTAGATATTTTAAGGATGCAAAGCATTACTGATCATAATCCAGATGATTTAATCAGACAAATAAACGCAATCCAAACGTTGGCAAGTCTACTAATAAAACAAGATATGATACTGTTATTAGAAGTAATGGTCAACAATAGTTTGTAAGTTTCAATGCAATTTTTATATCCAATAAACAAAGTGATGTTTTTCAATGAAGATATAGTAATATCCAAATTGATACTCGAGTATTATCTTTTTCTGACTTCTCACGAGATTTTTAGAAATAAATGCAATAAGATGCATGTATAAATTTACATAGACTAATAAAATATTAAATGGTGACATAAACTTATAACTTAGAAGTGATTGATACTATGCAGGCGAAGATAAGTCAAAAAACATCAGTAAAGAGGGAATAAGATGAAAGATGAGAAAGGTTCCGGCAAATATCAAGAGGGGAGTGATAGAATAATCAAACTGACCAAAGAAGAAGAAAGGCTACGTAATGAGTTTATAGAAGCTTTTGAGTTGAATGAAGATAAATTGAAAGAAGAAAGCATTATTGGTGATTTGGCCTTCAAGATTATGATATCTAAGTTTATGACATATCAAGCTGTTACCTCACAGCTTCATGAAGCCAGGTTAGACTTTATCACAAAAGTTCTAGCTGAAATGACAGGTATGATAGCAAATTCCATTATTAGTGTACAAGATAGTATTAAGTCTCTTAAAGAGAAAGAAGATAAAATTAACCTCCTCTCTGAGAAATTTGGATATCTTAATAGACTGGCAGAAGAATTAAAAATAAAGGAATCTGAGCTGAAAAATAACAATGACAATATAGATAAATCGTAATGTTGTATAAAGGTAACCTTAATTGAGATAAACCCTAAAGGAGATACTAATTGATATTTATTCTGAAGGATCAGGATGCTAATATATTAGAATGAGGTAAGGTACACCGAAAATGGTTTTTGTAACTGCCTCTTCAGTTGATCCTTATAGGCGCTGAAAATTTTATATTTCATTTAAGAAGCATTGAATAGTTTAATTTCCTTGTACACAGACTAAATAATTTTTCCCTTTGCTTTACGATGTCTGTTATGCCGTCAACTTCTTCATTTATCTGATTCTTCCAAGCCTCTAAATCTTCCTCAAATTCCGCCAATGTTGATTTAATATGTTTCGGAACAGGTACACTATCTATTCCTCTCAATGCACAGTAGTAGACGTACTTTGCCAGTTCTCTACTGTCATAATATTCCTTCTTTCCGTCTATTGAGAGATAAGCCCCCTCCAAGTCCATCCCTAAGGCTACATTTTTCCCTTTCTTTATGTTTATCACTGATATTGGATTGGATACGTAGTCTTGAGGGAACTGTTTAATATTTATCCTCTGTATTATTTCATCAACAACCTTTGTTAGTGATACCGTGCCTTTCTTATTTCTAACCTTTACGCTCTTTGCCTTGTCCAGTCTCTCCTTAACTATCCTGACTATGCTCGGATAGTAAGACAAAAGGAATTTATCTGGTTCATCAAAACCCAACGCCTTTAGGATTGTTCGATCTAGTTCCAGGCGATCCTCTTTGACAGAATGAATGTTGAACTCCCCTTCCATATTCCATATCTCCTCAAAAACAGATCCGATTCTTCTACCCTCAATTTTTACCATTAACCTTGAAAGTTTTGTGTAATATGGCCGCATGATATTTGGGTTGGGCACTGGAAGACGTTGGTATTCGAAAACTGCCATTGCTGTAGAACCGCCACCAACTGGTCTGCCGTATAGATCTGGGTATAGATAGCTCAACGAAGAATTCATAAAAGAATAGACGGTGATAAGATCAGTTCTATTCTCTTCATTCATTCTTCCTAGATACAACTTCTTGTCCAATAGAGTATTTACTTTAGGATAGAGAAATGTCGATGACATTTGATCCGCAAAGGCTATTTCCGGTATTTCAATTGGTGACAGCTTCCACCATGGATTACGTGCTCTGCACGTCTTTCTCTCCGAATAGGGCTCTCCCGGAGGACTTTTCTCGCCATCCTCTATGTATTTCAGAGCGAACTTCTTGATCTTGTTCCTGTTCCTCTCCTCAATTAGCACAACGTACTTCTTAGTAGGTTCATTGAAAACGAGCTTTCCAGACTTAGTGAACTCCTTAGGACCTTTCAATATCGGTTTTAAATATTCATTTTCTATGAGATGCACTGCACCAAGACCATCCATTATCACCTTCACCCTATCCTTTTCCCCCTTCCTTAGCCCGAACAATTCCTTTAACTTTTCATCTGAATAATCGTATGTAACGTCCTTTATATAGAAGAATTCGTTTGCACCTGTTTTTATCCCGAATTGAATACTCATGACATTTTCCAGAGGCACCATATTTATGTTGTTAACTATCTCAAAGAACGCGTCAGGACCTCTCAGGTATGGAAACAGCTTGCTCTTCATTACATCTTCAAATTCCAGGTCTCCTTGCTTCATCTCCCTAACGATAGTAATACCATTTGAATTCTTCCCCATCTTTATACTTTCAGCTGTTCTCTTTGCATCCTCTATGTTTTTAATTATCTCAGAAGTATTTTTGTTTATCCTTACGAACTTTATCATATTATCTTGTCTATCTTCCTTGTTATCCGTTCTTTCCAGAATCGTTATTACGGTGTTCACCAAGGCATCATCGAACCATCTTTCAACAGATGAATCTATTATATATCTAATCTTGAAGTATCTATTGAGAAATTTCTTGAAACCTTGCCCATATTCCACATTCATCCAAGTATCTGATGTAAGAAATCCTACCAAAGAACCTTCCTTTAGGAATGGTAATAGGTAGTACCAGAAATAGATGTGAAAATCCGAGTATGCATCTGGTATGTAAAAAAATTCCTCTCCCTTCTTAATGTTGTTAAAAAAAGCATTTTCATTCAGAAATGTCTTAACCTTTTCTAGTTCTTCATCCTTGTTTTGTATCTCTTCATGCCTAATATAAGGCAGATTACCAACGAATGCATCAATAGGCTTAAAAGACACAGGTTTTTGTTGGCCTTTTAGGGAAGTTGTTGTAAATTCACTTTTTTCCTCTGTGGGTAATCTTTCCTTTGGTATTACATTTCTTGTCTTTATGTCGAGGAAGTCGCTTTTTAAAATATTTGGATAATAATCGGGATTATACATCAATAGCTTTGAGGCCAACGCAACCGTTGCTAGATGAGCAGGATATGGAGCAATGTCACATCCAAATATTTCTTTCATAATTTCCTCCCGGGTAGTTTCATTGTCCTGCATATGAAGACTTAATTTCAGGTCAAATGCCCTGGTTAGAAAAGTTCCAGAACCACATGCTGGGTCCATCACTCTTGCATCAGGTTTCCTTATAGTTAGGGCATTTATCAGATCAACAACTGGTATAGGAGTGTAATATTGCCCGTTTGCGTGCCTTTCTTCAGGGCTAATGAGCCGGTCATATATGTTCCCAAGAAGGTCCTGAGGTAATTTAGTAAAGTCATAATCCTTGAGGAATTTGATCAGGGCTCTGAGAGAATTTAGGTTTTCTTCTTTCTCGAATGGGATGAGGTCAGCTTCACTTTCCTCAAATACCGTCTCATAATCACCCGAGATTTTTCTGGCGTCCTTGAAACAATAGTCAAGTTCTACCTTCAAATCAGATATATTATTTTTATCAGCATCTATTTGCTTTATTCCAGGGAAAATTCTACTCAGTACATAGTAGAAGACTATTTTATTCGCAAGCACATATAGACTGTGCTTTGCTATCTTTTCCTTATCTGAATCATCAAAACTGAGTTTTGGTAAATAACCTTGTTCTTTCCACCATTTCTGCAGTATCTTTTGTGGCACATATCTTTTGGATATGCTTGCCGCACTTTCTAAATGCGCATTCAATCCGAGTATGAAGCTTTCATCCAGTGCTTTATATTGAGCCTTTCTAACCCCCTCAACGAGGTCTTTTATGTAAAGAGCAAGTTCCTGCATCTTGGTTCTTATATCCTCTTTTACTTTGTCATCTTCAAAATCTGGATCATTTCTTATTTTTTTGTCAAGGTAAATACTATAAACGTCCCTAGCCATGAGAGGTTTTCTTACGTCATAATTATCCCATACAATTGTTTCATTGAAATTTGATGTTATAAAGAACCTTATTGGAGGAGTTCTATCGCTGGCCTTGAGATAGGCATCACTTACCACATTGAAGTTTCTAGGTGTTGAACCTTCCAAGGTAGTAGGGCGTTTAAATTCCGCTGTACATATTAGCTGTTGTTTATAGTATACAGTCAGATCCATCCTTTTTATTTTTATAGAGTGCTCCTCTACTTCTGCCCTAAAATTTTCCAGTTCATCAATATAACTCTTTACATCCGCCACCAGGGTACGTTCATCTACATTCAATGTCAGTTCGCCCTTGACATAAACTCAGATGTATCCATTCCAGTAATCTGGGTATAAATACTCGCAGTAAACACTGATGAATGCCCAAGCCATTGCTGCAATATATTCAATGGTACATTGTCCATTATGGCCTTGACAGCAAATGTATGTCTAAATTTGTGGGCATGTATCTTGAAACCCAACGTGTCCTGCATCTTCTTGAAATAAACGTCCACAACCCGCCTCTTCATCGGAAATAAAGGTCCTTCAGACTTCTGACTCATGTTCTCCTCAATAAGATATTGCATATAAGCATCACGCAAGTCAACATGAAGATTGCAAGACAATGACATGTTTATTAAAATGGATAAAATATTAAGAAAAGAACTAAGTGGAATTGATTGAGCTATACAAGTAAAGTGTGTTGAATAACCCATGCAACGCTTCATCTTATAAGTAATGTGGGTTTTGTTAGTACATAACAACAGCCTAGTATTCTATGGAAAAGAGATTTATAATACGATATGGTTCCTGTATGTGGAATCGCTTGTTAAACGCATGAAGGATTATTCTCGATCTAAAGAGGATTAAGAATTACAGGTAAGATTCAATCAATTGGATCAGTATTGGGTATATAATTCAAGTTCCATGAATCATATGTGAGAATAATCCAGGAGATTTTTGGAACACAAGGAATACCATACACATCAATATTTAGAAGCATCAGAAAGAGTGCAAGAGCATATAGGTAGCCATGCAGCACAGTTATACGATTACAAAATTTAAAATATGTGAATTTATTGGTATGATAGATATGACAATTTGTATTGCAGCGATATCTGAAAATGGTAAACATGCAGTAATGATTTCTGATAAGATGATTACAATAGAGGATCCTTTTAATATTCAGTACGAGCCACGGGATTCTGGCAAAATTGACGAGATCTCTTCTGGAATTTATGCACTTACTGCAGGATCTGCGTTGTACTTTACTGATATGCTTAAAGAGGTGAAGAAACGAATATCCCATATTCAAGACCCAACCGTTGAGCAGGTTGCCCAAAATGTTGCAGAGGTTTTTAAAGAAAAGCGGCTAAAGAGAGCAGAGGAGCTATATCTAGAGCCAAGAGGACTGGATTTGCAAAAATATTACGAAAAAATAGAAGATCTTCCAGAGAGTTTGCTCCAAGAGATAGATAGGTCTCTCATTAAATTCACGCTTGAACTAAGCATAATATTATGCGGAAAATCAGAAAATTCTTATTACCGATTATATGGAATAGAGTCTCCTGGCATTTATGATTCTTTTGATTCGGTTGGATTCGCCACAATAGGTATAGGTGATACTCATTCAACTTCAAGGTTTACCTATAATAGATATTCTTCCTCAATGTCACTTGAGGAATCATTGTTAATCTCATATCTTGCAAAAAAGGATGCAGAAAGTGCTCCAGGAGTTGGTAAGGAGACCGTAATCAGAGTTTTAAATGGAGAAAAAAATTTCAACATAAGTGAAGATAAAATTAAAATATTAGATTCAGCTTATGAGAATAGAAAAGAAGTAAATATAGAAATGATAAGGAATTTACTTGGTGATTTAGATGATAAAAAGATTTAGACAGGAGAGATATAGTCCGGAATATAAGGTTCTTTCGCTATCTGATAAGTATGGGCCTTATGAATATCCTGGAGAAACAGGTAGAAATAAGCGAGATCTGAGAAACGGAGAAAAAGGTGGTGCAAAGTGAGAAAAGATAGGCGAAGGAATTCTAAGTATGACCAAGATAATGTGACAATTAACAATCCTCTAAATCACGATTCTATGAAGCAATTGGAAAGACAAAGATCGCCAATGAGGGAAGTAAACAAAGATGAGTAATTTCTATGTAACATGAATTTTATGCATAGGAATAAGACATATTCTAAAATTTTATCGGAAGCTAAAAGGGAATTAGAAGAAAAGGGGATATCAGAAAGTGAACTTAGGCTATTAATTTGTTATCTTGAAAACGAAAAAGGGATTAAGTGTGAAAAAGGAGTAAATAAAACTGCACTAACAGTAAAGGAAATAAAAACGCTTTACTACAATGGTATTTTAAATGAACAATGGGCTAGAAAGTCTTTTTCATTTGGGATATTACACAAAATGGCTTGGATAGTTAACATGTTAATTTTTTTTATTGCTCTTGCATTCGTAATTCCCTATATGTTTCTCGGTTATGATAATTTTATGCCGGGTGTACCCTATTTCTCAATAGTAGTTTTTTCAGGAATCCTAATTGTCATCTTTTTTTTAGAGGGACTAGAGATATCTGTTACTAAATTGATATCTGGTGCAAGTCGGAATAAAACACTAAGACTATATCTAAGGAATGACCGATCAAGGGAGAGATTTTATGGGGCAAGACAAGTAACTCTACTGTTGTTAGTGTTTATTGCTGCAGAATTGACAACTTTTCCTACAGTTTCAACATTTCCCTTTACAAACATTACATTTACCGGACATTATGTACCGACCGAAATAGTTCAAATTTTGGATACATTGTTTCTCAAATGGGGACTTGCTGGAGCTTTTATTGTTGCAACAGTCGGTCAATTAATACCCAAAATAAAAGCTCAAAGGAATCCAGATTCATTTCTTTCGGAAAAAGTTAGATATTTGTTAGTTTCCTTTGATAAAATTGGAATACCTGCTATAGCGGACTTAATATCATCAAGGTCGGATACTAAAGAGGTAACCGGAAACCTGATTGATGTTTCTAATTACTTCATTAATATAATAAAGGTGGAGAAAAATATAGCGTATGCTATGTATCACATTACATATGAAATTAATAGAGATTATCCAGATATAAGTCCAAATATAAGAATTGAATTTATTCCTGTATTACCGGTTAATTCCAAAAATAGAGAATTTATTGAGGGAAGAATTTGTTTATATGAGAATGCTAACAAAGAAAAGTATCAATTTAAAGGTGGGAAACAAGTAACTTATCGTCAAGGAGCATTATCAACTATAGGTTTCAATGACAAAACTTTTTCGTGCTTTGCCGAACGCCGAAATGGATTTATTAAAGGAAGTAAACTCATTATTGAAATGGAAGTAAAATGGGAATTTGATGCAAATATTCAACAAATAAACATAAACACTTTAGAATTTGGGTCGGTTAAAATGATCATGGTACAACTGAATTCAGAATATAAAGAAGCATATTATTCATTTCATTCAAGACATGAATTTGAATTGTTAAGCAAACAAACAGTATCACAAAACCATATATCTGTTAAGAAAGTGCCAGAAATAAATAAAATTCCGTTTGGTATATTTTTTCCAGATAAGTCAGCACCCATTTTTTCATTATATTTTACTCTACCTATATAAATTAGCGGTTGTCACAAAAGTACAGTATTAAGTTTGATACGATCCATTCAATGGAAAAGAAAGTATAGCAAGGCAAAAATTTTTCTTACTAGTAAAATTTGTAGACTAGAATCGTAGTATCTAAAAGAAAACTTGCATCTCTTCTGGAATTAAACTCATTATATGACCATTATCCTACGTTTATAAAAGAATTATATAGAACCATATGCAAATATTTGTGATAAAATTAACAAAGCATGTTTCAGAAATTGATAATAACAGATCCAAAATCAATCATTCATTATAATGAACTTCCTAAACTAAATAACGCTTCATCTCACCCTCACCATAAACTCAGAAGTTTCCATTCCCGTAATCTGGGTGTAAATGCTTGTAGTGAATACTGATGAATGGCCCAGCCACTGCTGCAGAATATTCAATGGTACATTGTCCATTATGGCCTTGACAGCAAATGTATGTCTAAATTTGTGGGCATGTATCTTAAACCCTAGCCTTTCCTGCATCTTCTTGAAATAAACATCAACAACCTGTCTCCTCATCGGGAATAAAGGATCCTCAGATTTTTGGCTCATGTTATCCTCAATAAGATATTGCATATAAGCATCACGCAAGTCAGCATGAAGTGGAATGATCCTGTATTTCTCCTTCTAGATTCCGGTTTTCTTGTCCTTGCCCTGTTTGAGTGTTTTTAACTTTATTGAATTTGTAGCCAGATTTATATCAGATGGCTTTACTAGGAGAACTTCATCAATCCTTTCTCCAGTTCTATAGAGGAATTGAACCAGGAGTAAGTACCTCTTGTGCTTGTCTGATCTTCTTTTATCATTATTTATCTTTTCAGAGATCTCTTGAAAGATCTTCCGGAGATCGGA
>JAKBRR010000036.1 GCA_021845325.1 Thermoplasmata archaeon | reverse complement strand
CAAGGCCATTAGAAAGAAAATAGAAAGGTTAGGCCTTGGCATTGATTTCAGGCATGGAACACATAATACAACCGTTTTCACATCGAACCTATTGCTTGTTAAAAATGCAAAGAAACGCTTTAATTTAGGGAGTGGGGAAAGCAACAATGATGGTGTCATTAACTCAATTAACCTAAACAACCTGTTTAACCAAATTAACTTGTTTAACTCATGGGTTAATCAGGTTAATCAAAAAGATCTTGAAAATATTTTCATTAACCTCAATTTAACGCTGGAAAATACTAAGTCCTTGAACGATGGGTTAAAGAAGTTAATCAAGTTAATCAGCGGAAGCAGGGAGAAGATAGGTATTGAGGGTCAAAAAAACAATCACGAAACCGTAAATTCCGATGTCAGCAATGAAAAATACATAACTGAAAATGAAGGAAAGGAGATCGTAAACAAACTCGTTGATGAGGGATTCCACATATCTCCTGGCGATACTGGAGTTTCTACTGACGGTAAGATCTTCAAGATTGCCATATTCGTAAACTACTACAGAACACACACTGAAGAGATTGACAAAAGGATGAGAGATCTTGGGTTTGTCAAATCAAACAAAGGGGCATTCAACTGTATATTTTTCAACAGGCCTTTAAGAGGTGATCCACAGTGATCCCCTACAAGGACCTTATGAATATGAGAGGCAGCACTGTTAAGCTTGTATTCCGCAAGAGGGGAAGGAAGAACTATACCCTCACGGGAACGCTTTATCGTATTGCCATTAACAAGGTAATTGTTCAGGCTGAGAAAACTGGAAATTGCTACCATGTGAGGATGGAAACCATAAGATCCATACAGGACCTGGAAACAGGTATTACGGTCCATAATTTTTTACAGGACGGTTCGGGAAGATCCATAAATCCCAAAGAAAAGGATGTGATAGAATGGAAATAGAAGAAAAAAAGAATCTGAAGAATTCCGGAAATTTTCCGGAATGGCCGGTTGCTTGCTCTTGGATGGATGATGCGGGAAAGATCTCAAGCATAGTGGTTAATCCCCTTAACGGGAAACTGGTATGTGAAAGATGCAAGTCTTATTCATGCTTTCATGTAAAGTATGCCATGACTTTCCCAAGGACATTGGAAAAAAGGGATGAGGCCATGAGGCATGTATGTTCAGATTGCTATACTTACAATCTTGACGGTGCCCTGTACTGTTCTCATTGTGGCAAGAGGATGGGAGAATAATCCATGACATCCCATGAAACAGGCCAAAATAAGGTAAGGACTAAATCATCTAACAATACCACTTTGTACAGGCTTACAGATTTCAATGATGATATGTCATATAAACAGTCATTGAACAGTCATTCAGTCCTGACATCTCGAACAAAAGAAGGTAAGACGCTTCAAAACGATGCTGTGGATGATAACATCGCTGTTAAGATCATGGAATGCTGCTCAAGATATGATGCCTGCAGTGTTCCAAAATGCCCCCTGGATATCCTTATCAATAAAAGGACTGAAACAGATGAGGATCCTAAATGTGATATGGCCAAGGCAACCCGCCATAAGTACTGGGAGTCAATGCCATCTGACCTGAGATCTATGCTGCCATTCCAGGGATACTACGAATCAGAATACAACCGTATTAAGGCAGCAAGGGAGAGATGGGAATCCATGACGGATTCAGATAGACAAAAGGCAAGGGAAAGACTCATGTCCATAAGATCTCAAAAACCAGGAGATGGTCCACAATGAGAGATTTGCCGTTAGAGAGAGGAAACAGTGAATTACAGTTTCCGAGAATGCCATGGGAGAATGAACCAGGAATCGATATACCATGCCTTCCGGATGACCTTGGGGATGTACCAGCGGAAGAAGATCCGGAGGATAATGCCATGCCAATCGCACAGGGGAAAACCCAATGACAACTAAGATCTCTGTAACAGTAAGAATTGATAAAATCGATTCAGCGGTCCTGGAAATATTCCTCAGGCATCCTAACCGCAGTTTCAAAACGAACCAGATAAGGGCAATACTGGAATTTGAAGGAATAGATATTGGCTATGGAAAACTTGCAATGAGATTGCAGCGTCTTACAGAACTCACATTGCTGGTTTCCATGAAGGGAGCAAGTGTTTATAACTATAAACTGAACCCCGAATTACCAGGCAATCTGTTTTCTAAGGATCCTAAAAACCTGGAACAGAAGAATGATTAACGCTTATGTCTGCTTCCTTTCCTGAGCAGTATGTAAGCAGCAATAAGCACAATGGGAAAGAATACTGCATCGAACTCATACCAGTACATACTTAATTAACCGAACACAGTTTAAAAGAGTATTCATGCGTATGGTACCTACCCCCTCAGGTCTATAGATAGAGTGAAGCCTGAAAACGTAAGGCTACCTCTTACCACCCCCTCAGGTCTATAGATATAGAGGAACCTGAAAATGAACTGCTACAAGGGTAGTGTTACCCATGCCACGGTAAGCCTCACTGAAAGAACACAGAAAGGATTACAGAAAGAAAATCCGTAATTTCCTATGTTTTCACAGAAAGCCTATGGTAGCCTGATATACTATACATGTAAAAAGGCCACCGAAACGAACACCGAAAGAAAATCAATAATTTCCGATGTTCTCCCGAAACCTATGGTAGTCCGATATACTATACATGTAAAAAATGCCATAATTCAGAAGTGGCATGTTTCCTGGCATATGCCACTAACATGCCATCATATCGGAACCTTTGAAATTCTAATAATCCGCTGCAAAGTGGCACATGATGATGACGATTTTCCTATTATTATATACGCATGATTTAAACGGAATATTATGGCCAAAAGTTTTACTTCAATCGAACCGTATTAAGAAAGTAAATACAAAAAAGACAAGATGTAATATTACATTCATATTACACAGATGAAAACGCTGGAAAATACGGGATGAAATAACGAAAATGTCATGTGGCTGCGGCTGTTTTCCTATTATTAATTATTCACGATTCGAAAGCACTATCCGGTTAGATTTCATTCTGATATCAGAATCATATCAGATAACTAAAAAGGCAGCAAATTGAGGCGTCTGAGAAACGATATCTGATATGGCGGCTGCTACTTTCCTATTATTATATACGCATGATTCTGAGGATCCTATGGCCAGTGCCAAGTCAAATTTCCAGTCTAGCTGTAATGGCCATGTCAATACTGAGACAGATGGTGCCTAAATATGATATCATATGTTATATCATAAGGGATTTTTTGCTGAAAATTCAATGTACGCAATGAATTTATGAAGTGGTGGTGGATAATTTCCTATTATTATATACGCATGATTCTGAGTATCTCATGGCCAATGCCAAGTCAAATTTTTCATTCCGATTATAACGGGCATGCGGATCTCAAAACAGATAGGATTTAATTCTGATATCAGAACCGTATCAGATATATGGAAACACAGCGAAATCAAGGATGGAATTATGAAAATCTGAGATAGTGATGTTATTTTCCTATTATTATATGGACATGATTCTGAGGATCTCATGCTTTCGTTTGGCCTTACTTATCTTTTAGTCGACTCTTATCCCTTTCTCTCAAAGCAAGGTCAATTATTGACGTTAATATTGCTGTTCTCTCACTTTCCGGTATATTTTCAATAAGTGCCTTGACCTGCGGGCTTATCATTCCTTTATTCTCAAGTTCCATTTTTATGTGGTCTTCTTTCTCAATAAGATCTTTGATTGATTCTTCAGTAAGAGGCCTACCGCATTGAATACAATATTTCGAATTAGACGGATTGGGAGACTTACAACTGAGACAAAGCCTCGCTCTTCTTGTTTCAATGGACTTACCTTTTATTTCTATTCCTTGGGACTCAAGTACTGCCCTGTCAGTCTCTTCATCGTTTAAGTGGAGATAAACCGCAGGCATCTTGCTATCCAGGTTCCATCCCATAACTCTGTCAAGGATCACACCTGGAAGCTTTGGTGCCAGCTCTGTAGCTCGATTATGCCGGAACTTATGCGGATTAATTCTCTTTCCCGGTGGAAAACCCAAGGCAATGGCTCGGCGTTTTACCTTCTTCAGCATCATATAAACCTGTGAGTGGTTCATTGGTTCTTTAATCGTGGTTTTACCTCTCATATCATGTCCTATGCCACAAAAAAGCCATGCATCCTCATTAAAAGGATCTGGATGTATATTCTGCCATGCCCTCATGTAACCGACCGAATCTCCTGTAACCCTTACACTGCGGGTTCCGGTCTTTCCTGTAACCGTGATCTTCATGCCATAATCATCATAGAGAACATCACGGATCCTGAGGGTTAGCAATTCCCCGATCCTTATTCCTGAATCATAAAGTATCGATATGATAGCTCTATCTCTTGCGTTGTCAGATGCATTTATGAGTATGTCAAACTCAGCGGGAGTTATCCTGAAGTCTGGTTTTCTGGTTCTATTGATCTTTCCCTTTCCCTGGTACTTCAGATCCGCTACGACTTCAGGCTTTCCGGTCCATTTATAAAACACTTTCAGGCTGGCCTTATATCCTTCAATTGTCCAATCAGAAAGTGAACTATCGCTATCTTTCATTGACCAGGAAATCCTGTTTTTATGATAACTAAGGGCATCTATAACGTCCTGAGGGGATGGGTTAAGAAATTTTGGCCCCATGCTACCAGCAATGGCTCTTAGATTTTGAGCATGGAAATATAAACGGTTGTATGAATAATTCTTCGCCGTTTCTCCATAGCTCAGAAACTGCTTTATTGTATATATTGTATCCTTGGTTAAATTTGATTTTTCCAGCCTCCGCAGCTCCTTTTGATAATATTCTCTGCTTCCAGTTTTCAATCCTGCCATATAGCATGAATGATTTTCCGGATTTAAACCTACTTACTAAACTCGGAAGCCGGGACTCCATACTTGGTTAAATCCTTGTATATCTGAAGAAACCTTTTTTCTCATTCGCTTTATATACTACGGTTTCAAATTCTGGGATATATTAATAATAATATATTTAGAAAATATATTATCAACCTGAACACATGCGTTTCAATTTCAAAACATGAATTATTCAGTGATAAATTTCATCGGATCCTCTCTATATTCCTTCGATATTTTAAGCAATTCCATAATATTTGATTGGAAACTTTCATATGCCATAACCATATGAAACTGAACAAATTCTACCTCCCACTCGTTCCTCGAATTAAAGTAGGAAAACAATAACGGTAACTTATGCTGCTCTAAGTACCACTCCATCATCAGCATTACGTAGCCTAAGAAAAATGAATGAAAACTAACGAAGGGAACTACCGAACTAATATATTTAGCATCCAGATCATTATTATCAGAAAAACTGCGAATTTCAAAACTTTCTCGGGTTACTCCACCCCGTAGTTTAACTTTCTTTGGAGGCCCGAAATCGGTATGAATCTTAAATATGCGAGGTTTCAGGTCTTCCAGGTATATTTTAAGTAATGTCTCATCACTATAAATCCTGGCCAACCTACCTAACCCTTCCTTGGACATTTCCGGAAAATTCTTGATTTTAACCCTATGAAACATTAATAATATAGATTCCAAGGCTGTAAAACCATATACTCCTTTAATGTAGAACGATGATAGCAAATTGAGTCTAACCGAATTCCAATATTCATTTTTTTTGGAAACGTCTATAAAGATATTTCTGAATAAAATTCTTGTCATCTCAGAGTAGGATATGGAATCCTTAGAGGTTGGATCGGCATACTTCTTCAGTATTTCCAGTTGTGTTTTGAGTAAGTCGAAAAGATCAATTTCTTCATCCTTAAGCTTTAATATAAAATTTGAAACCCCAGAATCCCTTACAGACTCATTCGCTATCGGTGTTACCACGTATGGCTCCTCTTTCTTTCCAATATGCTCATTATCGAGTTGCTCAAAGTATTTTTTAAGAATACTTCCGGTTACATTTAACTTCGTAACTAAGAGCAGCTCTTCGGATGTTTTTGGTATTTTGAAATCCTTAATACCTAAACCAATAAGGAATTTCTTAACGGTCTTAATTCCGTGATTTTCCCAGTCATATATACTGAGCATAGAATACAGAACGGTTGCCTTTAAAATATCACTGAAGTCAAGTGTGCTTGAGATTGGGCAACCCGAATACAGCAACCCCTGCTGTATGTAATTCAAATAAAGGTAATCGTTCTTGCTTAGGGATATTGGTATTTTCTTCTCTCTCATATAATGTTGATACAAATTATAAATATAAACATACACCTCATATATCTTATCATTGCTGTGTGCGTAAAAGATTATATACTATGTGTATATACATATTGTATGGGTCAGATAGACATATACATAAAAGATGATGACAAGATCAAGCTCGTTAGAAAAGCCAGCAAAATGAGGATTTCCGTATCAAAGCTCATGGTAAGAGCTGCCCTGGAATACGAACCGAGATCAAAGGAGTGCGAATATGAAAGAGGAAACTTATAAGATCGGGGATCCACGCTTGCTGTTTAAGCTCTGGAAAGAATTAACGGGAGAAGATCTAACTCAGGAATCCACTGCCTCAGCCTTAGTAACCTGCAAATGCAATAAAAAAGGGAGGACACAATGAGATGTTAATTGAAAGTAAGGGGGGTTGCAGCCCCCCAAACGTGCATAAAACAGCAAGGTCGGAGGATAAGGACCCTGGCAATTATTACAGTTGTTCGGATATTATTAACTTATTCCAATCGACTGTTGAACCAACACAGGGAGCGATTGCCTTAACCTTAGCAAGGATGGGTTTGAGGGTCTTCCCGTGCAAAATTGATAAGTCTCCCGTAACGGATTATTCTTTAGGTTTTACCAAAGGTTTTATTGACGCAATCACAGACAAAAATCGAATAATCAGGACGTGGAAAATCTATCGGGATGCAGCAATAGGACTCGCAATCCCGCCCTGGATGAAGGTTTTTGATCTGGACGTCAATAAAGATCAAAATAAGCGGCCTATATTAAATGAAGAGGGGCTCCCTGATTATGAAGGTTTGAGATCGTTCCAGAAATTAATATTTGAACTTGGTCTCGATTTAAACAATCCCGGCGGTGCGTTAGATACCCTGATGGTTACAACCCAATCTGGAGGTTTACAGATCTTTTATAGGCTCCCTGAAGGTTATTGCTCATTCAACAGAACTGGAATATTGCCTCGGATGGACGTCAAGGGTTACGGTGGGTACGTGATAATGCCAAATTCATCCGGTTTGTACGGGCATTATAAATTCAAAAATCTTAGTCATATTCGGCCAATTCCCGACGCCTTGTTTGATTGGCTATTCAAATCCCGTGGAGTTTCAAGGAAAGAAAGCAAGGTCACGGATTTCCAGGAAGTCAATGATTCAAGGGTAACCAACTTTGTGCATGAGATTCTGCCTTCATGGAACCTGGCACTGGAAAAGCACATGGGGAACGAAATGCGATTGGCTATTGCTGGGACACTGTACCATTTCGGCTGGCCAGAATCAAAGGCACAACAGGTTATGAAAATGATAATTGAGGGATCCACTGTCCCAGGGTCCTCAGACAAAAACGCTGTCCATTACACTTATGCCAACGGAAGAGCCGGGAAGCCGGTCTATGGGTTCAGCCACTTAAAGAAGCTGATTGCGGAATTGGAGGGAAATAAAAATGACTGATATAGAAAAATTAAGGGAAATAGCCAAAGGAACAACCACGCCATTAATGGATGGTCTTAGGTACCTTTTAAAACAGGGAGATCTCAAAGAAGAGCATGAACAGATCCTTAAAAGGCTTTCATCCAAGGACAATTTAACATATGAAGAATCGAAACTTGCGAAAGGAATACTGCGAAAATATCAAAAGGCCCTTGATCCAGATCTGTATTTACAGATACTAAATGTAAAGATTGAAAGACCCGTTAGTGATAAATCAAGTGCTAAAACTGTTCAAGGTCTTTCAGGTCAATTTTTCAGCAATCCACAAGGGCTTAAGTTCTACGTTGAATCGGATGGGATTCCTATGGAGATTGAATCGGAATCCTTTGAGGGCCTTATCGCTGATCGAAAATACCAAGCAGAGGGAACTCTTCCCACAGGGGACGAAATAGCAAGCATTAGGCGTATAGCTAGGTACTGGGCTTCAAAAAATCAGAGGGAAATAGGTGTACGGAATGCCAGGAATAAAGATTGCATTCTTTATGACCCAATAAGGCCAGATGGAAAGATTTACTTCATTACAAAGGAAGGCTTCGATCTGAGGACCCCCGATCAACCCTATACCGTTAGATATACCGGAATGCTTGAAGCTCCGGTAGAAGAAGGGACACTTCAGGATCATCTTGATTTAATCCGGCTTTGGCAGCTTGATTCAAAGAGCGAGATTCTTTCAATGGGACTTGATTTCTCGAGGTTCATTCCCGATATTCCCCATGCGATTGAAAGCGTAGACGGGCCCCATGGATCCGGCAAAACGTCATACACCGAAATCAAGAGATCCATATTCGATCCCAATGGAGCACCTACACAATCTTTAAAATTCGATGAAAGGGATATTTCCATATCAGCGATTCATCAGGGCATGCTTTCCTTTGATAACGTAAACGCAGCTATACCCGATTCCATTTCTGATCTCGTATGCAGGCTTACAACCGGCCAGGGGTTCAGGGCAAGGGAATTATACACTAATACAGGGGAAGTTATATTAAAATTGAAGCGTCCGATTATTATAAACGGCATTAACAGAGCTTCGTACAAACCCGATTTTATCGATAGGGAATGCCCGATTCACCTTGGAGTTATGCCGGAAGCAAGGCGTATGGCTGATGCTGAAATAAGAGCAAAAGCGGAATTACTTATTCCGAAGGTCAGAGGATTCCTTATCTCCATTATTCCAAAAGCCATGGAACTCTATCCTCAGGTTGAAGTGGAGCTGAAGGGAAAACTCCCGAGAATGGCCGATTTTGTCATATGGGGAGAGTGTGGGATCAGGGCCATGGGATTCCCGGCCATGTCATTTTACGATGCATACATGGAAGCGAAGCATGAGGAAACCGTAGATGTTGCAAGGGATACGCTCATTGTTGAGGCTATTCAGGGACTTATGGCCAACCGGGCAGAATGGATAGGCACAACAAAGGATCTTCTCGAGGTCTTACCTGTATCTGACAACGAAAGAAAATCTAAGGCCTTCCCGAAAGACGTGAGAAGATTAGGCCGGGTATTACGTGAGCTTGTCCCAACTCTCAGGGAAGTCGGATATGAGATCATAGATCTAAAAAACAGTAACCATGAGAAAAAAATTGCAAAAATTCCTGGGGAAACATACAAAGTTAATAGCACTAATAGCACAACTCTATTTGACCCCGTAAAAAACAGCCCCGGCATGAATGCAAACAGCCAAAAAACGAATTTCGAAAAAACGTTAATTGCATCGAAAGCGGACGCTGAATATAACGAAGTCCAGAACGAAAATGCTATTAGTGCTATTAGAAACCATGAGTCGGGAGAGAAAAATACACAAAAACAGGACCATGAAAGCCTCGATAATGTGCAACATGAAACCGTAAATTCCGATGTCAGCAATGAAAAATACATAACTGAAAATGAAGGAAAGGAGATCGTAAACAAACTCGTTGATGAGGGATTCCACATATCTCCTGGCGATACTG
>JAKBRR010000035.1 GCA_021845325.1 Thermoplasmata archaeon | reverse complement strand
GAATTGTATCCATTGTAACATAAATAAATGATAAATAGTCAAAATGAATGAGCCGGCATGCCCAACAAGGGATTCCTGCGAAGGCTACTGGTATTAGGGGAGAGGCAGGCCCTCCAGGATCTTATTGTATACACAGAGCTGGGGCAGAAGGCAACTGAGATCCTCAAAAAGCAGTTATCCTCAATGCATATCGATCAGTCAGGTCTGATATCTGAGGTCAGATCAATCGAAAAGAAGGGTGACGATCTTACACTTGCTCTGAAATCTGAGATAACGCAGGGTGCCGTTAATTCGACCCTTCTTGGCCATCTGTTGAATCTTGTTGAAACTTGCGATGACATACTCGATCGATCCCTTTACATTTCTAGAGAAATAATCAGGATGTCCCATTTCCTGAAATCCGCTGAAGAATATTCAGATTATGTAGTAACAGAGGTCTACCCCAGGTTCATCAAGATGCTTGATATCAACAGTCAGGCCCTTGGTACCCTGAAACAGATGCTCCGGGCCAATGGTTTGGAGGAACTGAACCAGAACAGGGGAAAAATTGAAGGCTTCGAGGAGAGCGTTGACGACATCAAGGATGACATAATAGATCGGGTATATACAGATGCGAAAAATCTTCACTACCTGGTCTTCACGCACATATTGAATATGGTGCACAGGATCGATGATCTCCTTGATGACTGCGAGGACGCATCCGATTACGTAATTACTGTTTCTAATTCTGTGAACCGCTGAATGCATCTTCTAACTTTTTTAGAGGTCATATTAATCTTCCTGCTTTCTCTGTTTGTGTCTGGAAACAACCTGTCAGCAGCCGTTGGGACACTTATCGGCTCAAGGATTATCAGCCGAATCGGTGGCACCATTATTGGCATAATAGGCTTCATAACAGGTTTTGCGTTGCAGGGAAAATCCATGGAAGGAGCTGCCCACAGCCTTTTTCCAGCTACAGAATATTACGTTGTTCTCCTGCTCCTTGTTGTAATAGCAATTTTCATAATTGCACAGATACTGAAATCCCCTTTATCCCTTTCCATGGCACTTGTTGGAACCGCGATTGGCATCTCACTGAGACTTGGCCTAAACCTGAATTTCGGATACGTTTACTTCCTTGTGCTAATATGGGTGATATCCCCTGTACTCGCTATAGTGGGATCTTTCGCCGTCAATAGATACCTGGGCAAAGTACATCTCGACAAAACATGGAACATGACACTTGCCCTGAAGCTTCTGCTACTGGTTATCTCTTTCTTTACTGCATATACAATCGGCAGTAATACGATAGGGCTCATGGCTGCATTTGCAGGTTTTTCCGTATATACAGAAATTGCAGTGCTGTCAGGGATTATACTGGGTTCAGTTTCCTTGAGCAAGGGAGTTCTAAAAAGAGTTGGCGAGGATATGTATTCAATGAGATATTTCAATGCCCTGACATCTCTTGCGGTTTCTTCAATAATGGTTGAAGCTGCAACACTTTTCTCCCTTCCTCTTTCGAGTACTCAGGCACTTACGTCAAGTGTTTTTGGAGCAGGCCTTTCATACAGATACAAGGCACTTTTTCTCAAACCATATCTCATAGTTGTTCTGACCTGGGTAATTTCGC
This sequence comes from Thermoplasmata archaeon, assembly GCA_021845325.1. Next base: position 8,080 of record JAKBRR010000035.1, on the reverse strand, counting down.
CTATTACAGGTTTGCTTGTTGGTTTTCTAATATAGAGAAACGATGAATTTCTATTAATGATAGGGCCTCATTAGGTTACGAGTTCCCGTCATTTAATAGCGCTCCAGCATTTTCCGCGAGCTTCTGGATACCAAATTTTATATTCTCTTCGACCTTGTTTCCGGCTCCCCATCTTATATTCAGGAGACCAGAACCGCCACCGATCCTTCCGAAATCAACCTTCGTCTCTCTTCCATCATAAAATGCAGAGAGGAAAAAGCCGATCGTGTCCTTAGTTCTGAAGAAAAATTTTGATCCTGTAAGAATTAGCAATTCCGTCTGGCCATTTGAATACCTCTTTGAAAATTCAATCTTGCCGACTGCATTCTGGAAAACCCCTGCAATTTCCTGGTCGTTTAGTTTTGTGGATACTGTTAATGACATCATTGCATTGTAAATGTTTAAAAGGATTTAAAACTTGGACTTTTTCCTCGAATGTATTACTGATTCTTCATGTTCGGCAGCTTGCAGTGTTTTTTTCATAAGAATGGTCAGACCGCTGATTGTGAGAATACCGATAATTATTAAAAGAATTCCCGCCAGTCCAACCCTGTTTATTGTAAATACCAGGCCTATCGCAGCTGCCGGTGGGTGTTCAGCCTTGAGCGCGACCATAGTAATTGCTATAAACGTTTCGACAATTGCAATCGCAGCAAAAATCCCCAAATATCCTGCTAAATACAAGCCCGCATACCCTATAAGGGAAGCAGCAACATAGCTTTTAGCAAACTTTGATATCTTTGCTGATGGAGATTTTGGCATCAAATACATGATAAAAGCGGTTGAACCAAAGGATGCAAAGATCAGGTATTTTGCATCGGTCAATATTATCAAGTAGTCTCTTAAAGCGAAAAAAAGTGCGGAAAAAATTGAAAGTGTAATGCCAAGTAATAAGGAAGGAATAACCGCGGATTTCACGAACTGCATCTTAGGAGAAGACTCTTCTGGAACACTTTCATTCAAATGTGTCCATATCTTAAATCTGCTATTAAACTGTAAGGATCATCAGATCTTCTGGATGGGACAAAAGCTGGTTATTCAATATGGTTTAAACATTAAAATGCCATGATTTTATCAGCTCTACCGCGAGACTTGTAAAATAAAAGAGTACTGTATTAAATGATTTACAATATATCTCTTAAACAGATTAAAAGGCAAGTAGTTGCAATTTCCTCTGCCGAAAGAAAATCATGAGTTACTTGAATTGGAAAACTTGGCTATCTGAGGACAAGATATTTCGGCTATAGATCAGTGATCCCAATGTTCTAACACACTTTGCTAGTTCAATATATTTCAAACAATTTATTTATTAAAAGAAAATATTAAATAGAAACCTGTACATTGTCTTCAATGAAGAAAGGTAGTTCACTATTAGTGATTTCTCTATTTCTGCTATCAACGCTAACGTATTCATCTCTTGTATATTCGAATAGCTTGCCTGCAAGCACAACTTTCTATTATTCCCCCCTCAGCTCATCAGGCTCCTTTGGCGGCTCCGTTACTATTAATGCGAATGGTTCGCTTTTTGCCGGAACTTCGTTTTATGCAGAAAATAATATCAACGCATCAGGGGTTGTCAGGCTTTCTGGCAATACCTATTGTTTAAAGGAATCAATAAATGAAACCCTAACGATACATAAAAGCAACTCCATTATCAATGGCAATAACTTTACCGTTGGAGGCACCTGTTCTGGAAATTATGATATAAACGTGCTTTGCGTAAATAATGATACAGTTGAGGCATTCCATACGAATACCAGCGGTTTAGGAGTGCATATATTATCATCACATAATGTCATTATAAACTGGATAACTTTAACGAATGTTTATATCGGCATATGCCCGAAGGAGTCAAGTAACCTTTTGGTGGAAAATTCTACTTTTCCAGATTCTTATTACGATGGCACAGGTTTCATCAACACGGATCAATTCAATACAAACGTATCTGTAATAAATAACAGGATTTGTATTTCTGGTAGCGTCTATGCTACCAGAGCAATCGACATTGAAAGCAATAATTCTAAAGCAATTAACAACACAATTATTTCAACAACAACTGCCACTCAGCCTAACACCGGTATTTACGTATTCTGTTCCACAAATACCCTAGTAAAAGGTAATTATTTAAAAGGCCAAGATTTATACGGAATTTTTGTTTTGAATGATAACAATTTAAATGTTACTGATAATTATATTAACACGACGCGACCACCACTATATTTATGTTCATCTGAAAACCTTAACGCTTCGGAAAACACAATCATCGAAAATGGCCAACCTGGCAATGTGACTGGTGATCATAATGTTTCAATTTATAAAACAAGCTTTGTTAATAATCCATGCAGCATCAGTTTGAACCTGATCGATTCCAGCAACGTTCTCATTTCTAATATGGATTTTAACCAAACTGTTATTTGTATCAATAAAGCGCAGTCTCTCACAATTTCAAAATCAAAATTTGCAGGCTCCTTATTCACCCCTGGGCATTTGTCTGTCGCTAACTCAAATGGAATTTATCTTTCTAAAGATGAATTTAATTGTTCAAATTTGATCTATTCTAACAATGATGAATGCGTATTCATAAACAATAGTACATTTAATGATCTGTTTCATGGCATACAGATTGAAGGCGCAAATAGTGGTATGCATGTCTCATCATCGATTTTTACTGGTACTTGCGGACTTGATTTTTGTCCTGGCTCAAATACACAAAATGTTTTGATATCCAAAAACCTTTTTTCTTTGCAATCCGGAGTCGGAGTTAGAGTGCAGTCATCATTATCAACAACCTTTAAGTTTGCTTCACTGACGAGCAATAAATTCCTTGAGGCAAGCGATTTAAACTCCGCTGCCGGTATCTATTTAGAAGGGGTAACCACTCAGGACCTTAACATTGCTGAAAATAACTTTGTCAACATAAGCCTTCCAGTGTATGTCTGTTTCGTCAAAGGTACCACCATCTCCGTTAGCAATAATACCCTAATTAATACAACCGGTTGTAATTCGCCTGTCACCGGTGCTTCCGGCATAAATGTTATTTCTCATAAATGCGAATTAACATCTGTTCAAATAACAGGAAATGTGATCAAAAACGAAGGCTATCATGGCATCCGTCTTTATGGGGCTGTAATAGGGGATGTGAATCTTAACACTGTGAATAATGTCGGGATGCAATCAAAATTCCAGCATACCGAGTCGGCAATATGCGTTAGCGAATCTTCATTTGTTCAAATATCGGAAAACAATATTTTGTTCCCTTCAGGTAGTTCCCAGGGTGGCATCTCACTTATTTTTGCGCAAAATGATAAAGTTACTGAAAATTCAATTTTAAACGGCTCAGATGGAATTCATCTGAAGTACTTCTGCAACTCAACTGTCAGTGATAATTACATTTATGGTGGCATCAATGGTTTAGAGGTCGGAAAAAACAGTTATAATTTCACTGTCGAAGGCAACTCGATTATTAATTCTTCCACATCAATCTATATTAAATGCGCTCTTGTTGGAAAAATTCACTCCAATACAATCTCTGGCAGCAAAAACTTTGCAGTGGATGTATTGGATTCCAGAGACATTACATTCTATCACAACAATTTCATTAATGGTAATACAAACAACGCAACGATCATATCGTCTGCTTCAATAATCTGGAACCTTTCACTACCCGTTGGAGGTAACTACTGGAGCAACTACACGTACGGAGGATTGAACGGAATCGGGACTGTCCCTTACGATGTTTCAGGATCATATTATGACTATTTGCCACTGACCAAAGCCTGGTCTTCATACTCCATTATTTTCAGTGAAAATGGACTGCCAGCTGGCACGACCTGGATGGTAAAGTTAGGATCCACTTCAGAGGTTTCCTCTTCTCAGATATTAACTTTTCCCCAAACTGCTGCACTCGATACCGTCGTCAACTACTCTGTCCCATCAATATATGGTTACGTGTCTTCAGCACCCTCTGGATCCGTAAAGCTGACCGGGCAAAATCTCACGATCTACGTGCAATTTAAACCTTATCTATCCAATGTATCAATTACAGAATCAGGTAAACCCGCCGGTTCATTCTGGGCTATCTCAATAGGTGGATCAACTTTCTCGTCCAATTCTAATTTAATAACATTCAATATTTCAAATGGAAGTTATGCATATTCGATATCTTCTGAGGTAGGATTTTCGATGACAGGATCGATCAATGTGAGTGGTAGCACAGTTTTGAATATAAAATTCCCATCTTATTATAATGTGACTTTTGTTGAAAAAGGGCTCCCATCTGGAACACCCTGGTTTATTTATTATAATTCCTATGCATTTAATTCGACATCTTCTGCCCTTATGCTTGAGTTAGTTTCTGGAAACTATTCTATTTCTGCTTCCGGTCCATCCGGATATTCAGTATATCTTCAAACATCGCATATATCCGTCACAAACGAAAACTTAACCATATTGGTGCTCTTTAAGAACGAAAGCAATTTCATTGTAGAATCATATACAGTTTCGTTTAATTCCGTGGGGAAACCAACTAATTCATTCTGGTCCGTAGAATTCAACGGTTCATTTATTAGTTCCACAGATTCCATTATAAACTTTACAGCGAAAAATGGAACCTATAGTTATGTCATAAACTCATCTGTATTCTTCGAGACTTCAGGTGATATTAATGTTTCAGGTAAGAACGTTACCGAAAACATCCAATTCACACAGGTTTATACTATATACGTGAACGAAACTGGACTTACGAACGGTTCCACCTGGGCTCTTTACTTAGACGGCACTCTTTATCACAGTTCAACAAGATCCATAACCGTTCTTGCGGTATCAGGGAATTACAGTGTAGCTGCTTCCGGACCTTCTGGATACGCCGTGACAATTAAACAGCCTTTCGTTGTGGTACATGGAAGCAGCGTTCAGTTCAATGTCAGTTTTGCACTGATAACAAACTCTACAAAAGCTTCCGTTAAACCAGCATCTGGAATATCATTGGAGTCAATTGCTATTGGTTTAGTTTCTGGGGTAGCCGTGGGCGTCCTATCTTATGCTGGGTTAAGTTTGTTTATATCAAACAGGAAGAGAAAAACATGATGACCTAAACTATATTGTTTAAAATGTTTTTTAGTCCATATCTTGAGTAGGTTTTTTGAAACAACAGAGCAGATCCTCTCTAATGCGTTCGTGAAATCCTCAATCTGTTTCATTAATGTACCGATAGATAACCGGATTTTGTGAATCTTTGCGCACTCTACCTACAAGGTTCAGAATTGGTCAGTCACTGTTTCTAGGTTATAGTATCTGAATTCTTTCTATTATATTGCTGCATTTTCATTCTTACCTAGTATTGGGCCGAACTCATACGGATCAAGTTGAATTTTTTTGAAAAGATCAAAACGATTAAACTTAACAAATACTTACCGGTTTAATATTGAGAAAGCATGCCACTGTAGCTCAGTTGGTAGAGCAGCTGACTTGTAATCAGCAGGTCGGGGGATCGATACCCTCCAGTGGCTTATTTTGTTGTTTGTTAGTTCAGAAAGTTGTTGTCCACCATTATTTTTGATAAACTCTATTAGTTTACTCTGTAAGAAGCCAGATAAGTTCAAACCCATTTCCTTTGCCGTATTTCGTAAGTTCTCTTCTAAAGACAATACCACATTTTTCTTCACCTTTGTTCACCTTTGTAAATAAATGAGATTTATCCTTATTAAGTTTGAATATTTTCGTTCCTTTTGGAAAAAAATAGAGATGAGTTTATATATGTAGGTAACAAAGCTACAATTTTTTAGATATCGTATTCGTACAATAAAAATAAAAAGGTACTAAACACAAGCATGTATGAAATTACGATAAAGCTTATTGGAGAACATAATCTGAAAATATGAAAAAACTATGTTCTTAATATGTTTGAAAATAATTACGACAAAATTGTCTCAGATACAATGATAAACACAGAACCAAGAGACAAGAGCTTTCAGGGACTTCAGATAGGGCAGATAGTTGAGAGTGTTATCCATAGAGGGAGAGGAAACCATAAATACAAAGCTTTTGCAGATGTCTTTGCTTTTTGCGATGACGAAATCACAGATGTTGACAGCAGAATCATACTATTCCTGAATAAAGATGACATTGACGATAGTTTCATCGGAAAATTAGCACGGCTCAAGATCGTTAAAATTCAAAAAACATGCTACCTGGCTTATGTGTTAGCGACAGTAGGAGAGTAAATCATGAATAATTCAAAGCTACTAATTTCATTTCTATCAACAAGGATTTTTGTAAGTTTCTATCACTCGCAGAGTGCGGATTATACGTGCTCTGCAATGAAATAATGTTTTAAATAGGTAAACAAATTATTTGGTTAAGGTGGAAAAAATGGTTTTGAAAAGAAAATTGACTGCAAACGGCAAAGGTTGTTCACTGACTCTTCCGAAGGCTCTGACCGATCTGCATAACATAAAAGTAGGTGATTTGGTGGAAATAAAGGATACTAAAATGGGATTGTTGGTTCTGTATCCAGAAAGAAAGAATTAAAAATTTTGCCCCTGTCGGCAAACAGGAGCGGGAAGTGATCTTAATGGAAAATATAGAGAACAATAATAAAAAACTTGTGGGGGAAGAGTCAGCTAATGAGTTTGTAGATGAAAAGGATGAGATACTTAATGAGGCAGAGAAGTTCATTTATAATATTTTGTTCGAATCAGAATCTACAGATAAAAGAGTGTACGAGCTTAACCTAAAAGAATTTGTCCACCATTGGGCAAGATGTGCTGGATATAATGAAACTGCCCTTATGCCAGTAGTTCTAACCACAATATCAAGGGTCTTGGGTTCTTACTTCGAAGTTAAAGGTCTCGATATTTCAAAACCAAGACCAAATATATTTTTAATCTTATCTGCAAGACCGGACTTCTTCCACAAGACTTCATTAATGCAACTATGTGATGACATTACAAAGGATGTGGAGAAAGCTCTGAAATCGATGCCTGTAAAGCATGAAAACGAATCGCTAACTTTTGACGGAAGCATAGAAAGTCTGATAAAGGTCTTTGAAAATCGGCGATTTGCCCATTACAGTGTTGATGAATTCTATACATTGATTAAAATGGAAAATTCAGGGAAATACGATTCGGGCAGAACGACTTTTCTCTTACAAGTATATGATGGTAAGAGATTTACTCAGTCTCTGAAAGACCCAACAAAAGGAATGAAGATAGAAGCTGGTTATTATGCTACTATGATAGCAACAATGCACCCAGGTGAATTAAACGGAAACTTCTTGAGAATAGGACTGGCAAGAAGATGTTGGAATGTAAGCTTGAGGTCAAGTGATATGGTGGATGATTCAATATCTTATAGACCGAAAGCAAATCAGCTTTTCCAGGAGTTCAAAGAAGTTTTCACAAGGAGACTCATAACTCTTGCAGAAATGATAATACAGAGTGGCCTGACTTACCAAATTATAGAGGATGAAAATAATGAACCCTCAACTGTCCCAGAATTTAAGGAGGTTGGAATTGAATTTGATAACAAGATTCTGGAGAAACTGGAGCAAATACGACACATGGCAGTTTACAGAGTAAAGGATGAAGATTCATTCTCATACCCATATGAAGACCCGCATCTATTAAGCAGAATAGCCATAAATTTTGCAATATCCGAAGGAAAGTGGACAGTTGAACCCAAACACTTAGACCTCGCAATTGAACTTGTAAAAGAAACAACAAAAGGATATATTGACGAGCTCAAGAAACTGGAAGAATCATTAAGATCAGTAGATGAAAAACATAACAGAGTGCTCGAAGTAATAAAATCAAATTATGGGAAGAAGTCCGGAAATCTTGGGGTACCACATACTTTAATTTATCAAACCACAAAATATGAAAATCTGGAGGCTATTTATAAGAAACTTTCTGACTTGGACAAGATACTAATTGTTCATAAGAAACCAAATAAGGGAAAAATTATAAGATTGTTCTTTCCTTCGGATGAGATAACATATGAAGAAATAGAAGATAAATTTAACAAGTTAAAAAGTGAAAGTGAA
>JAKBRR010000034.1 GCA_021845325.1 Thermoplasmata archaeon | reverse complement strand
ACCTGGCCACTTCAATGACCGATTCAACATCACTTTCCTTTAACTGGCGTATTTCCATTGTTGAACAAACAAATGGTTCAAGCAATATTAAAATACCTGTAGTTTAGTGAACCAGGAAGTATGTCACTGCAGACAACCGTCAACTTCCAGTGCATTTGATCACATTTTGCTGATGGAGTTGCAGTGCCTCTTATCATCCTATGGTGAACAGCCTTTCAGGGTATGTGTATCAGGGAACAGTGCGGTATCCTCCCAATCCGTGGAACATGGTCAACAAGTATCAATTTGTTGCAAACCTCAGAGGTTCAATTAATTCAGTTGTCCTGAAGCCATGGTGTGTTTCTCCACACTTTACATGTTACAGGTATGAAGACTTCCTAGTTTATAGATCACACGAATGCTATTTGAATCATTCATGCTAGGCGGCCTACTTAAGATAGTTAGCATAGGTTATGATTATTAAAGAATTCCCTGAAATCTCACTGAAGTTTGTTCATGTAATAATACATTAGGTACTATCGTGATGTATATAACTGCAAATCCTCAGTAACTTTTATTTTCATAATCGAATGTAAGATTATGGCGGATTATCTATTCCCTGAAAGTTTTGTATTTGGATGGTCTCAATCTGGTTTTCAGTCAGAAATGGGCTTTGCAGGCTCTGAAGATCGAGGTAGTGATTGGTACTTATGGGTACACGACAGTGATAACATCGAAACTGGCCTTGTGAGCGGTGATTTTCCAGACAATGGTCCAGGTTATTGGGATAATTTCAAAGTTGTTCATGAAGCTGCCAGGGGATTACATCTTAAGATCGCGCGCATTGGTGTTGAATGGTCAAGGCTTTTCCCTATGGGGCCACTGGAAATTACGGAAAAATCATTAAATGCATTTAAAGCTGGTGAAATCAAGATGTTAATCGATGAGCTTGACCGTCATGTAAACAAAAGGGCGCTCAATCATTACATAACAATATTTAACGATCTAAGAGAAAAAGGTATCAAGATCATTATAAATTTATATCACTGGTCATTGCCTGCGTGGATTCATGACCCAATAAAGATCAGGGGAGGGGAGGCAACAGATAAGTTGGGATGGCTTTCCTCAAATATCGTTGACCAGTTTGCTATTTTTGCAGCATACATAGCTCATAAAATGAATGACTTGGCAGTTGGATTTTCAACAATGAACGAACCGAATATTATATATAAAAACGGCTTCCAGAATTTGAAATCAGGTTTTCCGCCAGCAATCCTCAGCATAAGAAACGCGACACAAGCAAGGAAAAATATACTGAAAGCGCACTCTTTAGCTTATGATTTGATGAAAATCGTAACGGATAAACCAATAGGATTAATCTATTCAAACACATCTTTCACGCCATACGACCCTGAACATGATATAAACGCAGTAGAGAAGGCAAATTTTGAAGAAAAGTGGTCATTCTTTGATATCATCATAAATGGTGATGTAGAACTGGGCATATCTAGGAGAAAACTTGATTGGATCGGTATTAATTATTATTCCAGAACAGTTGTAAGAGAAGAAGGAAATGGGTTTAGAAGAGTACCCGGATTTGGTCAGGCAGGAGAGAAGAATGCAATATCATCAGATTCCAGGCCAAATAGCGATTTTGGATGGGAATTTTATCCTGAGGGTTTGGAGGATGTAATTATGAGATACTGGAACAGATATCGCCTTCCCATATATATAACGGAGAACGGAATAGCCGATAGAGCTGATTATCAAAGACCGTACTATCTTGTTTCGCATCTTGTCAGCGTTCACAACTCAATAAAACAAGGAGCAGATGTTAGGGGGTATCTACATTGGTCTTTGATAGACAACTATGAGTGGTCTTCAGGGTTTAAACAAAAATTTGGGTTAATTGGGTTTGACAATGATAAGAAACTCCAATGGAGGCCAAGTGCCCTGCTATACGGCGAAATTGCCAAGATGGGTGCAATTTCAGAGAAATTCCTACATCTAAACTCTATTCCCCCAACATACGCACTAAGAAACTAAACAGATCGCAAATTAATCTGCATTGTAATTCAAACCTAGTCTCAAAATATTTGGCGTACGAATAGAATCCGAAACAGGTGTAATCATAAAAGATACCGTTCTTGGAACAATTTCCACATCTTGTGTACACATTTATACAATCCTCTTAACGATCTAAGAGATCATTTATCATTCGTCGCTGTCACTTTTAGATACTTTTTTCATTGCATTTTAATCTAATTGCGAAGAATCAACTATCTTGATTGTTAGCAGCATTTCCTTGCTCATGTGTTCTAGGGACCTGTTTAATGTATTGATCTTCCGACGGAATCTTGATAATCGTTATACTTCAGCAATTTGCAAAAATTCTTCTCTATATTACCTACTACTCAGGGTCTCATTCTACTTTCGTTTAATTTTTCCCGTTAATGGTGGTAAGGGGAGGGTTGAGCCAATGATTATGTTTCCCAGCCTTTCCGGGTTGTTCTTAAGTTCATTCCTGGTGGATGTGCCAGAATTTTTCAGATCATTCATATTTTATGGGCAGAAATTTGGGAGTTCCTGAAATTTCATGGCATTCCTTACCAGTTCGTCTGGACGAAGAACCCTGCATTGTGCCATTTTTGATGAGGATTCTCCTGGCCATGATCTGCTCTTTTATTTCATTGAATACTGGCCGATCCTTCCCTGTTTTGATAATCTTTCATGGAAATATCATACTGTATTCCTATCAGGTAATTTCTCAGTATATGCAAGGAAGTTCATGAATGGATTCTATCTCTAATTTTCCTATCTATCTGTGGATCCTAGATGTTGCACCATTGCTGCAGGAGCAATATATTCACAAGGAGTACCGGATCATAATTGGGTCTTCCACACTTCTCTGTATAATTCCCGTAGAGATCTGTCTGGATTGGACTGATCCTTTCAAAGTCAATGCGATATTATATTCCTGTTAGAGGATCGCCGTGCCCCTATTTCCCTGTAAAGTTCTGACATCCCTGTGTGGTAAATGCTCATGTACATTGATCAAGGAGTCCTTAGAAAGGGTTTTGGTGAAGGTTTTTGAAACTCATCTTAACTAAGAGTGTTGAACATCCTAGACAAAAGTATTCTCAAGCTTTCCCAAGTGCTCAATTTCCACTTCAACTTTATCTCCTCCTCTAAGCCACACTCTCTTATCTTCCGGCATACCTTGAATTACACCTTCCGGCGTTCCGGTAAGGATTATATCGTTCGGATAAAGTATGAAGAATTTAGAGATATATGACACCAACTCCCTAGTGTTGAATATCATATCTGAAGTGTTTGAGTTCTGGCGTAATTTGCCATTGACGAAGGTCTTTAACTGCAAAGAGCCGGGGTCTTTAACCTCATCTGAAGTAACAACCCATGGTCCAATTGGTGCAAATTTATCTAGCGATTTTCCCAATAGCCATTGCGATGACTTAAACTGCAAGTCTCTTGCTGATATGTCATTGGCAACAAAGTAACCGTATACATAATTCAACGCATCGTTGCTTGAAACATGGCTGCACTCTTTCCCTATGACTATTCCCATCTCGCCTTCATAATCCATTTCCCTGCTTTCCGCTGGAATTTTTATTTGTTCGAGATGGCCCGCTAAGGCATTATTGAATTTTCCAAAAAGTACAGGTTCCTTTGGAATCGCAGTCCCTTCCTCCATCGCATGCCTCCTATAATTAAGGCCAATACAGATTATCTTAGATGGGTTTTCGATGCATGGTAAGAAACGGAGAGGGTTTTCAGTTTGTATTTCTTTATTCTTTAGTTCGTCAAGATTATCAGTTATCACCCTCTCAATTTTATTAACATCAAAATTGGACCCGATTAATTCATCAGTGTTTTTAAAAAGGGGAATAAAATTCTGACTTATCTGTGAAATATCGGATAAGTTAAATAAGCCCATCGGTGTTGAAGTCATTACTTCTTTATGATCATTTATAACAACATTAGCAAATTTCATAGGTTCACCTTCGATCTGAAGAGGTATTTTTCTTGAATTTACTTGCTAATGTTAATTGCCATATATATATGTAATTTATATCTAGTTTTCAATTAAATGTGCATAACGCAATGAATAAAATTAGCAATTAAGGTTTTCATAAACCTCCTTTCTATGAAAAAGTCCCAAACTTCTTATATAGTTCTGACAATCCAGTGTGATAAAGGTCAATGGATACTGAGCATGAAATCACGAAAAAGGATTTCAGCTAGGCATTAGCGGGACTTAATGTTCTTATTTCTAGCTATAGATTTCATGAGATTTCCAACAATATATTATAAATTATAATTGATTCAGAATGTTGATATATATAAGAATAACACTTAAGTATCAAGGTTAAGATAAATAAGTTCATGGATAAAAAAATGAAAATCCTATTGGTTTTCATATCTACATTCGCAATGATGACTGTTGCGTTTGGAACTATGTCTACCTTAGGAGGGAATGTCTCGTCGCAGTCTGGTAGCACAGCCACACCATCGGTAGCAGCTTCTTCAATTCCGCAGGGGGGAACTGCAGTACTAATACCCTCAGTATATGCTTCGTTTGTTGATTCTTTCAATCCTTTTAGCTCAAGTGTCTATCCTGAGGGAATTACAAGTTTGATTTATGAGCCGTTATTCCAGGTTGATCCGCTTAATGGAACTACAATGCCTTTTCTTGGAACGGGATACAACTGGACGAACAATTACCTTACATTGCAGGTAAATCTTAGGCACGGGGTTACATTCACAAATGGTGAGGCATTCAATGCTAGTTCAGTAGTATTTACTTTTGACCTGATGAAGCAATTCCCGGCACTGGATCCAAACAATCTGTGGGCAAATCTAAAGAGCGTTAATGCTGTAAATAACTATGAAGTTTATTTCAACCTAACTAGCAGAGATCTTCCAATATTCTACTTCATTAATCTGGTGCTAATAGTGCCGCAGAACATTTGGTCAAATGTATCAAATCCAGTAACATACACAGACGCCAATCCTGTGGGAACTGGACCATTTGTCCTTGGTAGTGTATCTGCCTCTAAAATTACATTGAATGCAAATCCTCACTACTGGATGCCAAATGAACCGCATCTGGCCCATATTGTCTACTACGCTTATACTAGCAATAATGGTGCTGATCTAGCTCTCGAAGATGGGCAAGTGAGCTGGGCTGGATTATTTGTGCCAGGTTTACAATCGTTATATGTAAGCAAAGATCCGGCGAACTATGGATACTATTATCCTTATAAGCCAGCACAGGCACTCTATACAAATGATCTAAAGTGGCCACTGAACGAATCCTTTGTAAGGGAAGCAATGAGTTTGTCGATAAACAGAACAAAGCTATACCAGCAGGGCGAGTATGGATTTGAAAAACCTGCAACAGGTGTGGCCATGGTTGCAAATCAGGTCAGTTCTTGGCTAAATGCAACAGTACTGTCGGCGGCGAACAACCTAACTATGTACAATGTTACAGAGGCAAAAGCAATTCTTACAAGTCATGGCTACACATTTAGTAGTTCCGGTAAATTAATTGGCCCTAATGGAACTGCTGTGCCATCGATGACAATAGAGGCTCCAGCTGGCTGGACCGACTGGGATGCAGATATTGCTCTGATTGCAACAGAATTGGGGCAAATAGGGCTGACAGTAAATGTGGTAACCCCTACATATAGCACGTTGTACAGCAACTGGGCATCTGGAAACTACTGGCTCATAATGTTCACTGACCTACAGTGGGGACCTACACCATATTATGGCTTCGTTGGCGAATACGGTAGCAATGGCACTGTTACTCCAAATGGCCAAATAGCAACCCAAGACTTTGAACGCTGGAATGCCAGTAAGTACGGTATAAACAGCTTGTTGAGCAACTTCACGACTGCAACTTCAACTTCACAGCAGAAGAAAATAGTGAACGAAATTGCTGCGGTTGTAATTAACCAGGTTCCAACCATTCAGACTGTGTACAACGCAATGTGGTATGAATGGAACAATGCTACAATAGGTGGCTTCCCGACCACTACAAACAACTACTGGGTTGGCGCACCATGGCAAAGCCCGGCAAATGAAGTTGTGGCTCTCAATCTTTATAGCAAGAATGTGACCACTTCTCCATCTTCTTCACCTTTCCCACTATACGGATACGTAGTGATAGGTGTTGTAATCGCAGCAATAGTTGCAGCAGCAGGTGTTACGATATACACCAGGAGAAAGAACAAGAGATCAAGGTGAGCGGGTGAACTATAAATATTTTATAAATAGAATAATATATTTTATTATTTTATTCTTCATTACGTTGACTGTTGGGTTTGCCATTCCAAGAGCTATTCCAGGAAATCCAGCTGATGCGGTACTTGCACGAATAGCTTCGCATGGTGGATACGTAAGTCCTTTACTTCTGAAGTCAGTTTATCAGGAAATGGGGATTTCGACAAAACCAGTGTATATTCAGTATTTCTCATATTTAAGTAATTTATTTCACGGCAACTTTGGAGTATCTATTACTTATTTTCCCGAACCGGTCATCAATATTATATACAATTCTCTAATCTGGACCATACTTCTAATTCTTGTTCCAGTTGTAATTGCTTTCTACTTAGGAAACTGGCTTGGGAGAAAAGCGGCGTTATCCAGAGGAAAAACAAGTGACGCAGTTTCAACCATGGTACCAATGTTTTTTTACGGAATTCCAGCCTTTGCTCTTGGTGCAATCTTACTTGAGATATTCGGGATACAATTGAAAATTCTTCCTGAGCTTGGATCCTATTCTTTTACTACAACTCCCGGTTTTAATGCGCCGTTCATAATTTCAGTAATAAAACACGCTATTCTCCCTATTACCACCATTGTCCTAACAACATTATCATCCTGGGTATTTGGCATGAGGAATAACATGGTAACGATCCTTAACAGTAATTTTTTGAAATATTCATCTCTGATGGGAGTTAAGCAGAAAATAATCAATAAGAATGCTTCTAGAAACGCTCTTCTTCCAAATATGACAAGTTTCGGAATTGCTATTGGATTTGCAATTACAGGGGTAATTATGATTCAACAGATATTCTCATATCAGGGGTTGGGTGAGTATCTCTTCCAAGGAATAGAAGGCCTTGACTATCCCTTGGTTAATGGAATTTTCATTGTTATAATACTTATATCTCTTATCGCTAATTTCGGAGTAGAGATGATTTATGGAATACTTGATCCAAGGATAAGGAGCTGAGAAGATGGAAGACGCAACAGTAACAGAAAATAGGAAAGGCACACTGCATTCCGTATTTGAGTCTCTACTGCATGGAGTTGCCAATTCCGGGGTATTTAAAAACAGAAAATCCTTTGCAGGATTGCTCATACTTATTGCCTACATTGTACTTGCACTGTTAGGACCATTTATTACTCCATATTCCCCTTTCAATGCATCTTTTCCAACCAACGCGGCACCATCGTATGCCCATCTTCTTGGCACGGATGCCTATGGAAGAGATATTTTATCTAGGATTCTTTATGGTGCAGGCCCTACTTTAGGAATAGGTTTATTAGTCGGGGTTAGTTCAACATTAATTTCTATCCTAGTAGGGATTTCAGCAGGAGTTATTGGCGGAAGATTTGACAGGATACTTGACGGTTTTACATACATATTCATAATAATTCCAGGTATTATGTTCATAATTCTTATCGGTAGTCTTTTTATAGGAATAGGGGAGAACTTGGGTTACTTTGGAGTATATGGTGCTCTGACACTCACTGGATGGGCGTGGGGTGCTAGGGTACTCAGATCTCAGACGAAAAGCGTAGTCACAAGAAATTTTATCGTTTCCTCCAAGCTTATTGGGGAATCCAGATTAAGTGTTATAGGGCAGATTGTGAGAAATATATTCCCCTTGATAGCTTCTAATTTCTTCTTCGCTTCCCTCTATGGCGTACTTGGCCTGACTTGGATAGAATTTTTTGGCCTTGGTAATATTAACTCAATCAACTGGGGGACTATGCTCTACTGGGCAGTCAATAATGAAGCGTACCTTACAGGAGAGTGGTGGTACTTTGTTCCGGTTTCTTTATTGATCTCTGGGTTGGCACTTTCGTTCTCTCTTCTCAACAGCGGATTTGATGAAATCGCGAACCCGTCATTGAAATCGTTCAAAAAGATCAGGAAGTTCAGTAAAGCAAAGGAAGCATCTTTGCATACAACTGAATAATCAACGTGTCACCACACTTTTATTTGGAAAATTTATTACATTTTTTTGAGGGTTTCAAAACCTTTCATAGAAACCATTTTCATTAGGCCAAGGTCAACATACATGAACCTTCATAAATGGCTAATTGGACTTAAGCAAGGATATTGAAACCTCTGCGACTCACTTGCAGATTTTTCAGATCGCATCAAGCCTGATGAGGAAGTAATCAATATGGAGAATGATTCTGGAACTGGAGAAGCTGCATGTTGTTGAGGATGCCAGCGGCAGTATTACTGAACTGGGGGCGGCAGGAAAGCAGAAGGACATCCTTGAGGCACTTGAAAAGGTATCGCTGTGGTAAAAACAGGGAGAGCAGGTTCAAAGTCAATGTGAAATGCTATAGCCTTAATTGATTACTTAATTTCTCAACCTTTTTGCAAAGTTGAGTAATCCAGTGCGGTAAAGATTACAGTTATCAATCATAATGCTGTGGAAAGGGATTTCTGGGTTATATTTGAAAAATTTTGTACATATAAGCAATTAAAATTAACTAAGCGTATCGAATGCTATATCGTGATTACATGAACAAAGGGTACCAAGATATTGTAGACAAGATAGTGAAAGGAAATGGCCCCGTTCTGAAGGACGTAAATCCATCTACCAATGAAACCATTGCACAACTTAAGACAATGACTTCACAGGATCTTGACGAAGCTGTAGACAGAGCAGATGAAGCGTTCTCCAGATGGTCAGCATTCTCACCGTTTAAAAGAGGGCTCATTCTCCTCAAGGCAGGAGAACTAATGGAGCAGCAAGTGGAAGAATACACAGAACTGATGACTGTTGAGGAGGGAAAACCTCTTAAAGACAGCAAATTGGAGGTAATAAGAAGTTACAACACCCTGAAGTTTTATGGTGCAATAGCCATGAAATATGGTGGTAAAACAATACCATCAGCCAATGACAACACATCCATATACACTACACGAGAACCTCTAGGAACAGTTGCATTGATTTCACCCTGGAACTTCCCTCTTTCAATACCAGTATGGAAAGTTGCACCTGCACTGGCAACCGGAAATACAGTTATCATGAAGCCTGCATCGGCAACCCCTGTTATTGTTGCTAAGCTTATCGAGACTTTGCAAAAAGCCGGAATGCCAGAAGATGTTGTCAGCATCGCAGTTGGGTCAGGGAAAGAGATAGGCGACAGACTCGTGAAAAATGAGAAAATCAAGGCAGTTTCTTTCACTGGTTCTGTACCTGTTGGAAAGGGTATATATCGGTCAGTTGGCGGAAAGAGTACAATGACACGGATCCAGCTTGAGCTTGGCGGAAAGAATGCTGTCTATGTTGACGAAAGCGCAGACTTGGAAGCTTCAGTCAAAAACTCTGTGGCTGGTGCTTTTGGGTTAACCGGGCAATCATGCACTGCAACAAGCAGGCTTCTTGTTCACAAGAAGGTGTATGATAGTTTCATGAACAAGCTTGTTTCAGCCAC
>JAKBRR010000033.1 GCA_021845325.1 Thermoplasmata archaeon | reverse complement strand
ATCAATTTATATTGCGCTGATTTTTGTTGCAGCGGAATATTTCCTTATTGCTACAAATGTCAGGGACTTCTATGGGGGAACACAGTATGGAAATATTACGAGCCTTCATGCATTTCTCAATTACCTCAAGATCAGATATCGCATTACTTATTCATTGCAAAGCCTTGAAACATATTCATCAACAAAACTTGTCTTTCTTCTATTCGTAATAATACTGGGAGGTTTTTATGCAATATTTTCTCCTCTTCTTCTTCTGCCTTCAATACCATATTTCCTTTTCGCTTTCTTCTCTATGAATACGGCATATTTTGATCCGGGATTCCAGTATACTGCCATGCTTTCACCAGTCATATTTACTGCAGCATTCGTGGGTCTTGCAAATATGAATAAAAGACAGAAAAATAAAAAATTCTTATTCCGGGTTCCTGGAAGAAAGGTCGCAACGGGCGTAATGATATCAGCAATTCTGGTTGTTGCCGGAATAGGATACTTTTCACCGGTAGGATCAACCATAGTATCATCTTCTGGTAGCATCTTTTCGGGTGGGCTATCGGCACAGGTTTTGCCTTCAATTTACAATTTTCATGAAAACATGACCTCTGAAACTATTTTTGAACTGCGTGGAAATATTTCAACCAATACATGCCTCCTTACACAAAACAATCTTTATCCTGAATTCGATGCTTTTCCCAATGCATATCTGTTATATTCGTATACTTCAGTTGGCAATCTTTCTAATCTATATTCAAGGAATTTCACATATATTATAGCAGATAAATTCAGTAATTTTTACTATCAGAACGCCCTGGTGGGAACCTCAATGGCCAGATTTATTCAACACGCCGAATCCAGCGGACAATATTCTATTTATCTTGAGAAGTATGGAATAATAGCACTAAAAAGGAATTGAACATCTGGATAAATTTGTATTTCCAATTGCAAATATTTATTTGTAAACACACATTACAATTCTATGGACGAATATTTGAAAGTTGGAGAACAGGCACCGGATTTTGAATCAGTGGATCAGGAAGGAAAGAAGATAAAGCTATCCGATTTCAGGGGAAAACCTGTAGTGTTGTACTTTTACCCAAAGGACAATACACCTGGATGCACGGCAGAAGCCTGTAATTTCAGGGACAACTTTGACAGCCTTAAGGATAAGGGTATAACGGTACTGGGAGTAAGTGTGGATAATCAGAAATCGCATAAAAAATTCCAGGAGAAATTCAATCTTAATTTCCCTCTTGTGGTGGATGACAGCAAGAAAATAACAGGTGCTTACAAGGCTAACGGCATGTTTGGCACTGCAAAGAGAATTACATATGTTATTGACAGAGATGGAAAAATAGCTTATGTTTATGAAAAGGTGAGTCCAAAAAACCATGCAACCGAGGTATTGGAAAAAATCAACGAACTGAATCTTCTAAAATAAAGGGTGAAGGGATTTACACATCCCTTACAAATTTGTATCCGTAGTGGATAACGCCGCTATGCCCGTCTTCTGAAATTTTTCTGAAAACAGACCTTACTCTGGTTCCTATATCTATATCCGATGGCTGGGTATCAACAATCTGTCCGGTCATGGTTGGGCCATCATCAAGTTTGATTATTGCAAGGATATAGGGTCTCTGTCTGGTAAACGCCGGAGGCACGTCATGCACAATGGTGAAAGATATAACTTCTCCCTTTCCGCTCATTTCAATATCCTGCATTTTGCCAATGGAATCTCTGTGGCAAACAGGGCATATGTCCCGTGGCGGGAAATAAAGCTTTCCGCAATTTCCACATTTTTCCCCTACCATTCTATATCTATGATCCGTTTCTCTCCACATTCTCGATAGTTCTCCCATTTTACTCACCACCTAATATATGCACTATTGAGGTTGAACCTGTGCCTGCAACACTGTGCAGAAGACCATATTCTGCATTTTCGACCTGTCTTTTGCCGGCCTTTCCCATAAGCTGCAGGTATCCTTCTACGAACTGGCCAACGCCGCTGGCTCCGTATGGGAATCCCTTTGCCTTTAGACCGCCTGAAGGATTTATTGGTATTTTTCCCTTAAGACCAATTTCTGAAAACACCAGGTCCTTTGCTTTTCCCCTCCCTGCAAAACCAATGTCCTCCAGTGCCATCACTCCATATATACTGAAGGAGTCATGAATTTCTGCAAATGATATATCATCAAGAGTAACATTTGCCTTTTGAAGAGCCTTTCTGGAAGCATTTACTGTTGATTTCATTGAATATAGTGAATCCCTGCTGTGCAGTGCAAAATACTCCTGCGAAATTCCGCTTCCAGCTATCTTTACTCCCTCTTTCTTCTCCTGCTTCATAAATTTTTCAGATGCAAGTATTATACTGGATGCTCCGTCACTTTGTGGTGCACAGTCCATTAGATTTAGGGGTTCTGCTACCGGTGTGGAGTTCATAGCCTGATCCATGGTGATTATGTTGGAGAAGTGTGCAATTGGATTCATGGATGCATTTTTGTGGTCATTCACTGAAATTGCTGCCAGAACATCCTTTCCCACACCGTAATCCTTCATATATTTTCGCGCAGAAAGCGCTGCCATGGCGGCAGGGGTACCTCCAAAAAATGCTTCCCATTCCCTGTCCAGTATTGATGAACTGATATCGATCATCTCGTTCCCATAAAGTTCAGTCATCTTTTCAACACCACCTACCATGACCAGATCATATTCTCCTGATTTAATGGAAAGATAGGCTTCGTATACTGCGGCTGCCCCTGAAGCCGTTGAGGCCTCAATTCTTAAAGTAGGCACATCCTCATCAGCTATTCCTGCATAATCTGACATTAATGCACCTATATTTTCCTGACCGCTGATCATTCCTGAAAGACTGTTTCCCATGTATATTGCATCAAGATCCTTTGTTCTCACACCAGAGCTTTCTATGGCTTTGAGTCCGGCCTCCACAGATATCTCTCTTAAAGATCTTTCCCACAATTCTCCATATTTTGATTCTCCTGTTCCAATTATAAATACATCATTACTCAATTGCATCACCAAATATTATTTTCTTCTTGAACTTTGCATAAACCGCATAGTCAAGCCATGTTACATCTGCAAGCATCTTCCTGATGGTCGGTGCAGATCCTCTTTCCATGTTCTTGATCTCATCTGTAACAGTTATATCAAAAGCATCTGATCCTGCTCCAGATCCAAAAGAAACAGCAAGGATCCTGTTTCCTGGCTCTGCAATATCCAGTATTGCTGACAGCCCTGTCATCATTGATCCTGAATATGTATTTCCGATAAATGGTGTCAGCAGGCCCTCCTTATACTGCTTCTCTGTGAAGCCAAGCAACTTTGCTGCCCTTGTGGGAAATTTGCCGTTGGGCTGATGGAATACTGCATAGTCATAGTCCTGCGGTTTCATTCCAACATTCTCCATGATCATTTTTGAAGCAGATATGGTATGTTTAAAATATGCAGGCTCTCCTGTGAAACGCTCCCCATGTGTAGGATACGGTTCACCCTCCCTCCTCCAGAAATCGGGAGTATCAGACGTAACCGAAAGGGTATGATTTATTTCAGCAATCACCTTTTCATTTCCAAGAATCATTGCCGTTCCACCGGCTGAAGCTGAATATTCAAGGACATCTCCAGGGGCTCCCTGAGACGTATCGGACCCTATTGCTAACCCATATTTTATCATCCCGGAATCAACCATTGCCTTTACATTCTGGATACCTGCGGTACCTGCTTTACATGCAAATTCATAATCTGCGGCAAACATGGGAAAATTTGCGCCAATGGCGGAGCTTACTATTGTTGCGGTTGGTTTTACAGCATAAGGGTGACTTTCTGATCCTATATATATTGCCCCTATATCCTTTGGATTTATCTTTCCCCTCTTTATTGCATTTCTTGAAGCTTCCACTGAAATAGTTGCAACATCCTCATCGGGAGATGGTACCGATTTGCTCAGAATGTATATTCCATTTTTAATGTTCTCCGGATCTTCTCCCCATACCCTGGCGATTTCATCAGGTTTAATCCTGAACCGGGGTATGTAAGAACCGTAACTTACAATTCCTGATTTTTTCATAGTTTCTCCCAAGATACTTATGATATTTAAAAATTGCTGAATCTCTATTCGGCGATTGACGAACTTTGTTAAATAAATTATTAAGTTGAATCGAAGTAATTGATTTGGATGCAATAGTGTTATTATAATAGTAGCAATATCTAATAACCAAAAAGGTGAAAAAATGGAGGAACTATCTCCAAATGCTAAAAAGGTTTATGATGCCCTTAAGAAAGTTGGCGCCGTATCAGATGATAAATTAAAAACTGCAGATGATATTATGAAAGCAGCGGGAGTTGGTAAAGCCATAGTTAGCGCAGCACTGCAGGAACTGACAAATAAGGGTATGGTAAAGAGAATCGCCAGGCAAAAGAGTGCCGGTTATTTTGTCACAAAATGATTAAGTAGTTACCAAAATTTAATTATCCCGTTACTCATATTAATTGGCAGAATATGGGAAGCATCATTATCAATGTAGACCGGGACAACGACTTCGGTGAGAAGGTGGGAATAAAGGGGCCCATCCTTGGTTACACTGAGTGTTATAATGCTGCGGTAAAACTTATTTCTGTAGATCCTGAGGATTCTGATGCAAACGCTCTTTTTGGTGCCCTTAAGCACTACGATGAGCTGCAGGCAAAGGGTGAAGATATAGAAATTTGCACCATTACCGGGGATGAAGATGTGGGACCAAAATCTGATGAAATTATCAGCAATCAGTTGGATCAGGTGCTGAAGGAAAAGCCATACCAGAGCGCAATTCTTATTTCAGACGGGGCAGAAGATGATTATATAATGCCTCTCATACTTTCAAGAATACCAGTGAGGTATGTTAAGCACATTATAGTGAGGCATAATCAGAACATAGAATCACTGTATTATTACATAGTAAAAGCGCTGAAGGATAAGAAACTGGTAAGTAAATTCATAATCCCAATAGGTCTATTACTTCTTACTTACGGTATTGTTGAGCTTGGGGCAGCGATTTATTTAACTGCTATTGGGGCAATTGCCGGCCTTAATCCATCCTATTATGCAGGAGCCATAGTTGCTGTGGTCATAGGAGCTTACTTTGTTGAAAGGGGCTTCGATCTCAGAACGGTATTATCAGAAATGTTTGATGACATTAAGAAATATTCAGAAGAGGCAAGGATACTTTTCATTTCATATCTGGTTTCCATTGGAATTGTTTTAGTGGGTATTGCATCATCATATGTTTCCATAACCCGCTCCAGCGGAATTGCATTCGACAAATTTCTGGAATTTCTTGCGTATTTCAGCTGGTGGATATACGGTGCCGTATTCACCAGAGAAGTATTGAGGGCAGTGGATATGTATCTTGGAGAACAGAGAGACATTCAGCGGATCTGGTATGGATTAACATTTACACTTGCTGCAGAGTTTATTGTTTATGGGCTTCTCAATTATATTAGATATGTTCTAAGCTACGTGACCATATCGACTGCTTTCGACGGCGTTGTTTTCATGATTATGGGCATAGCAGTTGCAATAATAAGTGCGCTCGTTCACAGGCACTTCTCTAAGACAATGGGTGTTGGACATTCTATGCGTGATCAATGACGCTTACATATGAGGAAATTTGTAATTTATTGAAATTAGACCAGAAAAAGGACAAAGAATCAGCAGATTATATTCTAAAAATTCCTAATTATGGAGATTCTCTCCTGGATATTCTGAGATCACACTCAGGAAAAGAATTTTTTGTAATAGGGAACGGCCCTCCAGTTGAGGACCTGAATTCAATTTATGGCAAGGGAATCATAGTTGTCGCAGATTCGGCAATCTGGAAAATCAAAAGACCATATGTGCCGGAAATTATAGTAACCGATCTTGACGGGGACACTGAAAGAATTCTTGAATTATCCGATTCAGGGTCAATTGTGTTTGTTCATGCCCATGGGGATAATTTGCAGAAAATCAAAGAAATTATAAAAAAATTTAAGAGGCATTTTATTCCGACAACGCAGGTTCCCGGATACGAGGGAAACTTTGGCGGTTTTACAGATGGAGATAGAGCTGCTTATATTTCTAATTATCTAGGTGCCTCGAGAACTGTTCTTGTAGATTTTGATTTTGCAATTCCCCATGGGAAGCCGTGGAATGAAAGAAAACAGATCAAATTGGATATAGCCAGAAGTCTACTTGAAGATCTAAGGGAAAAAAACAGGGAAAAGATCATTGGATTATGATATTTTAATTATCTTTCCATTTTCATATTTACAGGGAAAATCTACAATATCCGGAGAAAGGCTCAGAGAAATGTCCCTTCTTCCTCCTATCATTATCAACCTTTTCGTTCCTCTTCCCCGTCTAACCCTGTTAATTATCTTCTCCATATCATACGGTTCTCCAAGCAGACTCATCCTCAAAGCTTCTCCAAAGGCAATATCTTCATCTGCTGATCCGTCGGGCCTTCCTGATAAAACAATCTGAACATCCTCAAAATCCTGAAGTAGTTCCAAAGTTGCACTCATGTTTACAAAGGAAGCAATGAATATATCTCCAGTATCCTGAATTTTCCTCAATACCTTGGTACCGTTTGTTGAAGTGATTATGGCTATTTTTCCAGAAAAATCGTATCTCGACACATCGTACGGTGAATTATTCAAGTCAAATCCTGGAACCTTTATTCCATATTTCTCTCCAACGGTAACCGAATTCTTAATTTCAGATGCAACTGATCTTGCCTCTGCGGAGGTTAGTGCGGGAATTACATATTTTGCGCCGGAATTGAGAATTAGAGGAATGGTTGTTGTTGATCTGTAAACGTCTACCAGAACTTTGGGGGATTTGGAATATTCGCTGGTTCTTCTTCCCTCGACTATGCTAACCTTCATATTTTTGTCCATGGTATATTTTCAGGAAAGTATTAAAATAAATCCAGCATCACGGAACAGGTAAAGATTATGGCACAGGAAGTTAAAACCATGGTAGAAGGGGGCAAGGCCACCAGCGGTCCACCACTTGGTCCGGCACTAGGTCCACTAGGTCTCAATCTGGGGCAGATTATTAAGGAAATAAACGAGAAAACAAAGGATTTTCAGGGCATGCAGGTTCCAATAACAGTTACCGTAACAGACCCTGCGAAAAAAACATATGAGATAAAAGTTGGAATTCCACCCACTTCAGCTCTGCTTAAAAAAGAACTTGGAATAGAGAAGGGATCTGGAAAAAGAAAGGAAACAGTCGTTGCCAACGCAACACTTGAAGCCATAACAAAAGTGGCAAAATCAAAGATGGACTCAATGATGTCCAACGACCTGAAGGGAGCTGTACTTGAAGTTCTGGGAACCTGTTTCAGTCTGGGAATAAACGTAGAGGGAAAAACGGCAAAGGAAGTTCAGGAAGAAATTCTCAAGGGAGAGATCAAGGTATCCTGAATAAACAAAAAGGTTTTTAATAGAATGCCAATGCAGTTGGCACTTGAACCCAATTGTCCACTTTTGTTAAATTAAAAATGGAGTATGGGTTAAAGCCCGCTAATACTGCAATTTTGCAGGAGGGATTAAATGACAGGAAAACTGGAAGAGAAAATAAAGGAAGCTAAAGCAAACGGAAAGGAAAGAAAATTCCTTGAAAGTTTGGAACTGGCCATAAACCTGAAGGACTTAGATCTGTCAAATCCTAAGAACAGGATTAACGATGAGGTCGTGTTGCCAAAAGGGAGGGGCCGTGAGTATAAAGTCGCAATATTTGCAAGCGAAGAAATGAGACAGAAAGTGAAAGCTACAATTGATATCTCTTATGGGCCCGAGGACCTCTCAAAGTTTGCTGATAACAAGAAGGATTTTAAAAAGATTGTAAATCAGGTTGAATATTTCATAGCAGAATCTAATTTAATGGCCACAATAGGAAAATCCCTGGGTCAGGTATTGGGTCCCAGAGGAAAGATACCAAGACCGGTTCCACCGGGTCAGGATCCAAGTTCCATGATTGGAGTTCTAAAGAGAACGGTAAGGGTTAGAACAAGAGACAAAAAAACTTTTCATGTGCCAGTTGGGACAAGGGCAATGCCTGAAGAAGATGTTGGAGCGAACATCAGGGAAGTTTTTAAGAGAATTATAGGGAAACTTGAAAAAGGAAGCTCAAATATTGATTCAATTTATATTAAGACCACAATGGGTAAAGCAGTAAAATTAGATTTGGGTGATTTGAATTGACCGAACCGGCAAAATGGAAAGTAGAACTTGTTAATCAGGTCACTTCTGAAATGGATCAAAGCCCAGTTTCAGCAATAGTAAGCATTAAAGGCATCAGAAATAAACAGCTTCAGCAGATAAGAAGATCACTGAAGGGAAAAGCGAAATTGAGGGTGATGAGAGGTACCCTCGTTGAGAAATCCCTTGAAAACGTCAAAAAGGATCACATAGGCGATCTGAAAGAGTTTATTTCTGGGCAAATAGCCTTAATAACCACTGAAATGACACCACAGAAGCTTTATGCATCTCTGGAGGGTTCAAAACAGAAGGCCGCAGCCAGAGGAGGAGAAACCGCCACTGAAGATATAATTATAGAAGCCAAGGAAACTCAGTTTCCACCTGGTCCAATGATCAGCGAGTTTCAGAAGGTCGGTTTGCAGACTGCCATAGAAAAGGGGAAAATAGTAATAAAGAAAGAATCTGTTTTTGTTAAAAAGGGAGAGAAGATTTCAAAGGAAAAGGCCAAAATTCTGGAGAAGCTTGAAATTCACCCTATTACAGTTGGATTGGATGTCGTATCTGCATATTATGATGGGCTGATATTCAAGGCAGATGTTCTCTCAATCACACCGGAATTTGTCATGGGAGAAATTGCAATGGCATTTTCCAGAGCAAAGGTACTTGCAGGATCGGTAATGTTTATTACTAAAGAAATCGTTCCTGAGCTTATAATAAAGGGCAGACTTCAGGCAGAAAGCCTTGGGATGGAAGCAAAGTTCCTTGATGAAAAGGAAATGGGAAACCTTATTATTAATTCAAGAGCAGCTGTGCAAAAAACAGAAACCAAAGAAAATGCACATAAGGAAGAAGTAAAAGAGGAGAAGAACGAAGAAAAAGAAGCAGAAGACGCCACGGAAGGATTTGGCGCACTATTTGGGTAAAGGAGGAAAAAGAAATGGAATATGTATACGGAGCACTGTTGATTCATTCAGCAGGAAAAGAGATAGACGAAGCGAACCTTAGGAAAGTGATGGAAGAAGCAGGGGTAAAAGCTGATGATGCCAGGCTTAAAGCACTGGTATCAAGCCTTAAGGAGATTAACATCGAGGATGTCATAAAGAACGCCTCCACACAGCAGATTGCTGCTGCACCAGCTCATGGTCATCACGAAGAAAAGGCAGCTGAAAAGAAGGAAGAGAAGAAGGATGAAAAGCCAGAGGTCTCGGAAGAAGATGCAATGGCAGGGCTCAGTTCGCTTTTCGGATGAAGATATAGATGGTACTGAAGGAATTTTTGACAGGGCTTGTAAAATATATACTCCCTGTCCTAATTCTAATTATTTCTATATTTATATATCCAAACTTCCTGTGGCTGATTATCGGTCTCGTCTGGATTATGATTGATCTGTTTTTAGTCATAATGACAATGAAGGGCGACGACAAAAACACCATGGCCTGATAAAAAATTATATATTTTCAAGCTATTCAAGGAAGCAAATTTTTTATTTGTTCATAATACACCGTATTGTCTTTATTTCATTTTGATATAATAAAAGCATTTTAAGGAGCTATATGTTAATTCAATTGTTCTCATATAAAT
>JAKBRR010000032.1 GCA_021845325.1 Thermoplasmata archaeon | reverse complement strand
TAAAAGATGGGAGGTTCAACGTTTTCCCGCAACCTGAATTTGAGTATCCAAAGAAGATACTGAAAAAACAGGAAATAAAGCAAATCAAGCAGTATGAAGTACCTTTGGGAAACAAGGAATTTACACCACTAACAGGTGGAAAAGCAGATGAAGTACCTCTGGGAACAGTTGTTATTTTACACAGGAAAAATATATCTGAGATTATGGATAATGCAGTAAATCTTTTCAAAAACAATCTCATAAAACAAACTATATCTGAGGGCAGGGGTGTTATAGATGTTACTTCCAGCAGCTATGAAACATCCAGGATGCTCGTCTCAGTGGTGGAATCAGATTTATTGAAACATTACATCACTGCTGAAAGGACAAAACGTTCAAATCCATATGTTATCAATCTGGAGGGTAAGAGTATGTTTGCCGATTTCCCGAACGAGGTCATAGATTTTTTCATGTCTTCCTCGGTAAGGCCTAACATATACATTTTTTCAACAGATTTTCTATCATTTACATATGGACCAAATTTCATAGGAGAGCTTATCAATATAATTAATGAAATTAGAATTACTGGTATAGTTGTCATAGTGGCTGATAATGAATATTATGAGAAATTAAGTCATTATTCCGGACTCACCATACACTTTTCTGAAGTGTCAGGATCTATTCTGGTTTCCTCAGGTACAAACAAACTTTTTGTAATGAATATTGAAAAGGACAAGGAAGGGTGGCCAATCATCAAACTGACAGAGATAAATTAACCGGTTTTCATTTCAGTGTGGTAAACCTTAATTTCCAGCTTTCACTGCTATGTTATGTATCCGAACATGCGGTTAAGGCGTTTACGTTTAAACGAGAATATGAGAGAACTTGTTTCAGAAACTTCCATTGACATAAGCCATATGGTAATGCCAGTATTCATAGACGAATCTTTAAGCGATAAAAGGAAAATTGAATCAATGTCAGGTATTTATCAGCATTCATTGAATTCTGCCGAGGCTTATGCAGCTCACTTAAAGGAACTTGGGATAAAATGGGTCCTTCTATTCGGGATACCTAAGATAAAGGATGCAGAGGGGAGCGAGGCTTACAATGAGGATGGGATCATCCAGAGAGCAGTTCCAATATTCAGGGAAAGAGGAATCGGTGTTATAACAGATCTGTGCATGTGCGAATATACCAGTCACGGTCACTGTGGAATCCTGAAGGGAAACTATGTTGATAACGATTTCACAGTGAATACTTATGGAAGAATTGCGGTCTCCCAGGCTCAGAGCGGGGCCGACATAATAGCACCTTCAGGTATGATGGACGGTCAGGTTAAAAAGATACGGGAATATCTTGATAAATCCGGATTCGAAAATGTTCCTGTTATGGCATACAGTGCCAAATACAGTTCAAGTTTGTACGGTCCATTCAGGGAAGCCGCAAAATCGGCACCGTCATTTGGTGATAGAAGAACTTATCAGATGAATCCTGCAAACGGAAGAGAAGCTATGAGAGAGATAACAATGGATGTGGAGGAAGGTGCAGATATGATAATGATAAAACCTGCACTTTTCTATCTGGATATCATAAGACAGGCAAGAGAAAGGTTTGATCATCCGCTTGTTGCTTACAGCGTAAGTGGAGAATATCAGATGCTGAAGAACGCAATTGACAGAAAGTTTCTTAATGAATCGGTCATTGAAGAAAGTACGCTTAGCATCTTCAGAGCAGGTGCAGATATTGTAATAAGCTATTTCACTGAACATATGGCAGAGGAACGGAAAAAAAGAAGCGATTAATGCCTGCAAAATTAAAGGTGCATAAACACATACAGGTTCCAGTAAATTTTAGTGATAAAATTTAAATCGTAAGGAAATCTGTAGATGGGAAGGTTCAATGAAGTTAAGTTATATTCTTGAAATGAAGGAACCTCAGAATGGATTTTTCCAGGTCACAATGGACGTGGAAGGGGTTTCTGAAGACTCAGTGCTTGTCACAATGCCGTCATGGACACCAGGGTCATATCATATCCTGGACTTCGCCAGACACGTTAGACTGCTCAGGGCGAGGAGTAAGGATAACGAACCTATTGATATTCAGAGAAAGGACAAATCATCGTGGAAAATACTCAATGGAAATTATAAGAACTTCATTATTTCATATGAAGTTTATGCTGGCGAATTAAGTGTTCACACTAGCCATCTGGATTCCACACATGGGTATTTAAACGGTACAAGTGTGTTCATGTACATTGAAGGGTATAAGGATCAGTCTCTGGAATTAATGGTTAAACCATTTGGAGAATGGAAAATATCCACAGGTCTGGAAAAAACAGGTGACAACAAATACAGGGCAACCAATTATGATATACTTGTTGATTCCCCGATGGAAATAGGAACACACCGCTCCCTGACATTTTCTGTGGACGGAAAGGAGCATGAGATAGCTCTCTATGGAAGAGGCAATGAAGATCCAGACCAGTTGCTTCAGGATACAAAAAAGATTGTTGAAAGTTATAAGGCCCAGTTTGGAAACCTTCCCTACAAGCGTTATGTTTTCATTATTCACATTCTCGACAACCAGAGGGGTGGTCTCGAACATCTTAACTCAACCACTATTGAGACTGACAGATATCAGTTTTCACCCAGAAAAAAATATATTGAATTTCTGTCAACCGTATCACACGAATATTTCCACCTTTGGAATGTAAAAAGGATAAGGCCAACAGAACTGATGCCATTTAATTACAAAGAGGAAAATTATACCACTCTGCTGTGGGTTTCAGAAGGTATTACTTCATTCTATGAATGGATTCATCTCTACAGAACTGGTATCATAAAGGAGGATGAATATTTTAAACACATTATGGAATATATAAGATTTTATGAATTTCTTCCGGGAAGCAAGTATGAATCAGCGTCAGATTCATCATTTGATTCATGGACAAAATTGTATCGGCCATCTCCAAACAATATAAACAGCTATGTATCATATTACCTGAAGGGGGAAATTCTCGGGTTCATGATCGACGCACGAATAATTGAGCACACAAACGGGCAGAAGAGCCTGGATGATCTTTTCCGGCTATTGTTTGAAAAGTACAATAGAGATGGCAAGGGTTTTACGGAAAAGGATTTACTTGCAAGTCTTCATGAGGTGTCGGGGCTAGATTTCACTCCATTCTTCTCTAAATATGTACGTGGTGTAGAACCCATTGATTTTGATAATGAACTGAAGCGAATTGGTTTTAAGATCGTAAGGTCCTACGCCAAAAATGAGGATGACGAGGTAAAGGAAAAGGCATATTTAGGAATCGTGTGTGGTGTAAATAATTCTAAAATAAATGTTGAAGGTGTCATTGAGAATTCTCCAGCTCAGAAGGCAGGAATTTATCCTGGAGATGAATTAGTTGCACTTAACAAATTCAGATTCTCAGAGAGATTTCTTAAAAATATCAGATCGGATATAAAAGCGAGAAAAGTCGATAACTTGATCGAAATGAAACCTGGTGAAAAAGCAATTATTCATGCATTCAGATCTGGTATATTGATGAATTTCGAAGTAACTCTTGCCAAAGCTCCCTACGATAACTATGAGGTTATAAACGATCCGGAGAGCGATGAGAACCGGATGAAATTCAAGGAAAAGCTCATAAAAGGATAGCGAAACGATTATATCTATGTAATTGTTTGTATGGAATATGGATGATTACAGGAAAGGAATGATTGAGTATACGGGCAGATTCCTCAGGGAATCTGGTTTCTCCTTATCAGCCTGTGATCTGGACGGATTATCCTCCTTTGATCTTATTGCGAGAAGGGAGAATGAGTCATATGTCATTAAAGTCCTTTACAATGTGGATCCATTCAGAATAGAGAATGCCATTGAAATTTCAAGAATCGGTAAAATGCTGGGTTCAGCAGTGCTGCTAATTGGTGAAAGAGCCGGAAACGGTTTTCTTGAGGATGGTATCGTTTATTTCAGGCATTCAATTCCAATTATGTCAACAGAGACATTCCACAATTATGTAAATGGCGAAAAGCCACTGGTTTACGCTGGACCAGGAGGTTATTATGTCTCTCTTGATGGTAAGAAAATGCAGGAGGCAAGATCCCGCTCGAGGCTGTCTATTGGTAATGTTTCCATGAGTATTGGTACTTCACGCAGATCCATCTCCTTATATGAATCAGGGAATTCCGCTACACTTGAAGTCTTTCAAAAATTAACTAGAATTCTAAAAGAAGATATCAGCAGGAGAATAGACATTTCAGAATATACCAACACAAAGGAAGATGAACCGGAGAAGCCGGAAGATGAATTCTTATTCGATATTTACACAAATATGATTAAAATCGGACTGGATATGAATCTGATACGGAAAGCTCCATTCAATGCACTTGCCAGGGACAATATACAAGAAAGTCTTTTTTTGATGGGTCTGTTTGAGGATTTGGCGATGAACAGGGAAAGAATTCTTGCCATTAAAAACATTTCCGATCTTATGGAAAAATTCCCTCTTCTGGTAAGCAGACAGGATACAACAAAAGAAACAGTTGGAGGATGCTCAGTCATAACGGCAAAAAAACTTTCTGAAATTTCAGATCATGATGAATTTTTAAGAGTTGTTAGCAGAACAAGGATTCATTCATGAAATATGTGAATTTAACAAATAAAGATAAAAGTGAAGTGCTTCTCATTGGAGGCATTAAGGGTTTAATTTCAGATGGAGATGAGCTTAAAGATAAGCTCTATGAATTCATTCCACAAATTATGCTGATTGGCATCAGCCCGGGCGAAGTGGAGGGACTTACAAAATTTATTAAAGATCCATTTGAACTGGATCTTAACGATTATGAAATTATCTACGGCACACTTCTCTCAAGATTTGGCGAGGTAATGGTACCACCTCCAATCTATATAGAAGCCATAAGGTATTCGGTGAGCAGAGAAATTCCTGCAAAGGGCGTGGATGCGGACGAGGATGATTTTGGAAGCAAATATTCAGAGACATTTACAACCGGAAACATGGTCAGTTATATCATGAGAAAAAAGCGTATCATGAAAAAATCCTTCAATGAAGATAATCCGGAGGATTTTGTCCTGTCATGGAAGAATGAGATGGATAAAAACAAGGGAAACAAGAAAATGGACGATTTCCGAATAGAGACCATACTGGAAAACATCGCAAAAGAAGTCAACGATATCAAGGATTCAAGAATAGCAATCATTATAGAATATGAATTTTACGCACAGACCTTACAAAAACTGACAGAGTTAGGATTTGTTTCTAAATAAGCGATTTGAAAACAATGTAAATTTCTCTACTGGCCTGCCGTGAAGAAG
Source organism: Thermoplasmata archaeon (assembly GCA_021845325.1). The sequence goes on along the minus strand of JAKBRR010000032.1, from coordinate 4,494 downwards.
CAGGTTTTGTTATGCTTGCCCTCCTGAAATAATGAGACCAGTTCTCAATGAAGGACTGAGTCAGATCACCCTGGAACTGCTTTACAATTATACTCCCCCCTCTGCTTAGCAACGGAACACCCTTTTCCATTATTTTGTTGCAGATGAGATATGATGAGGAATGATCCACATCGCTGTTGCCGGAAGTATTCGTCATGGCATCAGAAAGAACAAGGTCGAAAGTACGTATTCCATTTTCATCCATTGTGGATACTATGCTGTCCCATGTGGAATCTCTTGAAATATCACCTCTGATGAAAATATATTGTGGTTCTGACTGTTCCTTCTTGATATCAACTGCAATATGAAAAGATGGGTTATTCATGGAAATTACTTCGGCCCAACCCCCGGGATTGGAGCCTATTTCAAGAACACTACAGTCTTCAATGGATAAATAAAACTTATTTAGGATATCAATCAGCTTGAAAGCGGCCCTGCTACTGAAATTATTTTCCTTTGCCTTCCAGTAGTATGAATCCCTGCGATCAGGCATCTATTCTCCAATGAATTTTTTATATTCCTCTGGTTTCATCAATGAAAGAATTCCACCTGAGGTCTTGATTTTTGCCATCCAGCTTTCGTATGGTTTCTGGTTCAGGACTTCCGGTTTGTCTTCCAGATCCTTGTTTATTTCCACAACTTCCCCATCAACTGGTGAAAAGACATCTTCAGCGGATTTGACTGATTCAACCGTGAGTAAAACCTCACCCTTCTTCAATTTTTTTCCCACCTTTGGAAGATCAACATATACGATATCTGTGAGCTGGCTCTGGGCATAATCTGTTATTCCGACAATACAAATGTTACCTTCCTGCTTAACCCACTCGTGCGTTTTGGTATAACTCAAATTCTCAGGAACTTCGTGCATGTTTGCAGTAAGATAAAAAAGGTATATATAGTGTAGCTGATCATTAGGAATGAGAGGATTTCTAGCTGTTCCTCTTGGATCCCTGGATAAAATGTTTCCAGTTTTGGAACAGATTAACAGGGAATATGAGAAGACGGCAAAATCTGTTTCTCCTGATCAGATACACATCACTTTGAGGTTTTTTGGGAATATAGACGACATTACCGCATCAAGAATCACCCAGGCAATGGAAAAGATCAATTTTCAACCATTCAGGGTTCGGGCAGAATCAGTTGGTCAATTTCCTTCCAGAGGACTGGCCAATGTTCTCTATATAAAGGTTTACTCTCCAGAGATATACGTTCTGGAGAAAACAGTCAGTAAGGCACTTTTTCTTGAGGGTATTCCTGAGGAAAAGAAGCCATTTGTTCCCCACATAACTATTTCAAGATTCAGAAAACCTGCAGATTTAAAAAATATTATGGTAAGATTTGGAAATGAGAAATTCACAGATGAGGTATGTAAGAGGTTAATATTCTTTAAAAGCGAACTTACCTCAGGTGGCCCTCACTATGAGATTGTAAAAGAAATTCAGTTGAAGTAGGTTGTTTTGTCCTGACTCTCTTCTTTTTTCTTTGGACTAAGTAAATCCTCATCGTCAAACTCTATTGCTATGAGTCCTGAAACGGGAATCAATCTAAGAAGATTCTTCTTGTTTTCACCAGTTACTCTGAAGCATATTGCACCTTCTTCCCCAAGTATGGTGTAACCGACAAACTCTCCAACAGTTGTCATCGGATCGTCTTTGCCACTCTGAGAAATTACTGTGTATTTTCCACCTTTTTTTATTTCTATCATATCCATTTTACTCAATGCCTCCAAGATAGCATATATCTTAGATTCTGTAATTTTCAACAGGTATTGCATAACTCATTATCTAAAAATGTTTTGTGTCTATCTATGTCACACCAATTACAATGTTTTTCAGAAATTGATCTATTTCATACTGAATTTCACTTTCAAAACAACAAACGGGTAGGTAAAAGAAAAAAAGTTCTTGATAGAGGTTATCCAGAATTCATTGAAAGATTAAAAAATAAATCAGAATTTCCTTCAGTTTGGTCTCTTTGCATCCTTTCTATGGCACAATGATTTATGGCAATGAAGAGCGGATTCCCAGAAAATTGTTAGAGAAGGAAGACAGGTAAATGTTGTCTATGATATTTTTGAAATTACAATAATTTAAGTATGCGACCAATTTTTCTCATAAGTTTATTAAGGGATTCTTGTATTATCAAATGCCCTGAAATATAGTATGCATGATTCATGATTGCATATGACGACTTAGGGCTATAAATTGCCTATCCATGGGCTCCAGCACGAGTAGAGGATGTGTCATCCTGCAATGATGCGCTGATCAGAGGAGGGCAAAGAGTTTCCCAGCAGGGTCAGAGGAATCAGGAAAATGAATGATTCCCGTTAGACTGGGGAAAATACAAAGGTAATATCATGGATAGTACGCAATCGCCGCAGCTTGATGAGAGGATTCGACACATTCTGGATGAGGTCAAATCCAGATTTAACATATATGAGGTTCTGGTAGAGCCCAATCTCCTGAGATTTTACTTTCTTGATTCAGACAACCCTGATTTCGGAAAAGCCTTTGACAGTCTTCGTCTTGTATTGGTTCCAGAGGGATATATACCCTTCATAGAGAAGGGACAGGAAAATTTCATTGGAGTAACATTCACCGAAAAACGAAAGTATGCCCCCGTATATATAAACATTATAATGTTAGTATTAACCATACTTTCCACAGTTTACGCCGGTTATCTCTACTCCCAGAACTTTGTCACAAGCGGACCGGATTTTTTTGGAAGAACGATTCTTTTTAGCCTTGTTTTCTTTTCCATGCCGCTTCTCACAATCCTGGGTGTTCATGAACTTGGACACTTTCTTGTGGCACGTAAATTGAAAGTCAAAGCATCACTTCCATTTTTTATACCGTTTGTTCCCATTGGGGCTTCCATAGGAACATTTGGTGCATTTATTTCCCTGAGGGATCCAATTCCAAACAAGAGAGCCATGACAGAAATTGGTGCTGCAGGCCCTATTGCAGGATTTCTCACAGCCCTTCCACTCCTTTTTTTGGCTAATTACTTTCAGGTTACTTATATTCCATTGAGACACATAATTCCGTTTTATCTGAATTTTCCATTTATTTACAACATATTCTCATTGAATATTCCAGCATCAGGGCATCCTGTGCTGTTTCCCATGGTCATATCCGTATGGGTTGGGATATTTGCCACAGCAATAAACCTGATGCCCGTGGGCCAGCTTGACGGGGGACATGTAATAAGAGGATTGCTTGGAAGCAAAGCAAGATACGCCAGTTACTTCTTCTTTATGGTAATGATATTCCTTGGACTGTATTACAACTATCTTGGGTGGCTCCTTCTTGCCATGCTCATAATATTTCTAGGAATCACACATCCTCCCGCACTTGACGATTACAGTAAGCTTTCAAAAAAGGATATAGTCATAGGTGTTGCTGCCATAGCCATGTTCATTCTTTGCTTTACGGCAAATCCATTCGTGTTCCCCTGATTGTAAATATTTAAGCACGGGAAAAGCACTAAAGCTTTAAGGATAGTTCTGCCTATTGATATTATTGACAAATTACTATTCAGATTACATAAATTACCTGAAAGAAAACAGGGAGAAGATCAGGGAGGCTCTTGTTATTCCGCCCAACTCACAGAGAGGTGAGATCTATGCACGGGAAATGGAAAAGAATTTCCTGCCTTTGCCGGAGGGTTTGAAACCTGAGGCGATCATATCTGCCACGGATGGATCAGAATTCATAAGGGAATTATACAATGGCATGAAGATTATACTCACAAGGGCAATGACTATCTCAGGGCAGGATGAATTTCTGTCCTCTGAAATTTCAATAAAGGTCGTAAACAGATATTCACTGCAAACTTATGTAACGCGAAGCATGGAAATAAGAGAGCACCAATCCCTCATAAAGTGCCTTTCAGAGAAAAAGATCGGAATTGCACTCCTGGATGGCTCGGCATCTGGTAGAATCAATGAAAAAATAGAAAGGGTGGAAGGGGACGATCTGGAAAAATTTCCAGAACTGTATATGGAAACAATGGAAAATCTTCTAAAAAAAGCCAGAGAAAAAGAGACACGTCTTGTATTTATTTCTAAAAGCTCAGATTCCAAGGTCTTTAAGAAAGAAATGCTTGATGGATCAGACCTTGATGATTCTACAAGAAAAAAAGAATATTCGAATTCTGTTACAGATCACACAATAATTAAGTCGCTTGCTAAATTCCCCGGTTATTCTACCCCAATAACTATTGATCGGAGCTACAGGGGAGAAAATCTAAGGATAGTTACGACGCACTTATTGCCAGCACTGAACGACACCCCCATGAGGATCGACGTCATATTTATGGATGGAGAAGGAAACATCGATGATATCACAGAACAGATTGTCAGAATGGTGATTTGGGCATATTCAGGGCTTAAAGTGCATAATGTCTGGTTATCAGATGTTGATAGAAGAATCAAATTCACCAGGGAGGAATCAG
>JAKBRR010000031.1 GCA_021845325.1 Thermoplasmata archaeon | reverse complement strand
CTCTATTTCACTTGCAACACTGTTTCTTTCAAGCAATATTGACGCCGTGACCGTTGTTCCCTCTCCGAGAAATGGATCGAATACAGTATCCGCAATAGATGAAAACATAGAGATCAGTCTCCGGGGAATTTCCAGAGGAAATCCTGCACTTCTGCTCCTGAATCCCTCACCACCCAATGTTTGCCGTTTCCCGTTAATACCTCTCCATATATCAGAATACCATTCATTTCTTTCTTCCCAAAAAATGGAACTCTTTCTTCTTAATTTCATATCATCCCCGGAAAACTTTCTTTTTTCGCCCTTCCTGAATATGAGGATGTGCTCATGTTCCATCTTTACATACGCTCCAATGGGAAGAGTACCGGAACCTAGAAATTTATTAGGTGCGTTTGTAGGTTTATTCCATATTATGGAAGGAAGACAATACATGCCCATTTGTATTGCTTTGGTCAGAATCCTTGAATGCGATGAAAATAATTGAAATGTACCGTCAAAAGTCCTAACGGCATCACCTATGACAATACACATTATCCCGCCTGATTTTAAAACCCGATAGCATTCTTCCCAGACAGAATCCAGTTCTTTGTGCATCAGCTCAAAGGCATTAATACTGTCATTAACCTTCATTTTCAACTCTATTTCTTCATTGAGAGAAAAGAATAACTGATCCCACATCTCAATCATCGGATATGGCGGTGAGGTTACAATCAAGTCTACACTTCTGTCTTCCATCATTGATAAATTTCTTGAATCTGCCTCATAGATTTTATGATGAGTTGTTCTCATTGAAGACATTGATCAGGTATGTAGATTTCTTATATAATTACAAATATTTAGAAAATTTAAGGAACCTTATCATATATTCCCTCAATTGTCAATACAGCTTCTAATATTCTACTATAAGATAATCTTCATCGACATAGGTTAAAATAGAGAAGTTGTTTTTGTTGATGTGGAGAAAATTATTCTTACCTCAGGAAAAGTATCTCTTGAAACCCCGCTTGAAATTCATAATGCCGATGAACTTTCGGAACTGGCAAATGATGTGAGTATAGCAAAAACCATAGGAAGCAGAGTTTTCCCTTATCCTTATACCAGAGAAGACGCTCTATTTTTTATAGAAAAAAACAGAGAAGAAAATGGTAAACCGTTCATTATAGACTGGTTCATATCCTTTGAAGGTAGAAAGGTTGGAATTATCGGGCTTGGCGAAATTGATTATGAAAACAGAAACGCACATGTGGGTTACTGGATAAACTCACAATTTCGAAATAAAGGAATTGCCACTACTGCTTTAGGGCTTGTTGTTAACTATTCGATGAATGCTATGAATTTGCATAGACTCCATACAAAGGTAATGCACAACAATCCTTCATCCATGAGGGTCCTTCTCAAATGCGGATTTTCCATAGAAGGTATCGAGAGAGAGTCATTATTTCTTAACGGCACATACTTCGACATGATCAATTTTGGGATTGTTTTCAGAAATTAGGCACGTAGAACATACTAACCTGAATGATAGCTACTAACTGATGTGTTATTTTATTGTTATATATCAATTTAATATTTAGTATCATGGCAATAGCAACTCAGAATGAGAATTTAAGAAGTTGGGGAATAGATAAAGAGCACTCGAGCATAGAGTTTTCTGTCAGGCACATGATGATTTCTCACGTCAATGGAAGATTTAAGAAATTCTCCGTGGAGGGAAAGGAAGATATCTCCAATGTAGAGAAGTCGTCAGTGATAGTTAAAATAGACTCCTCCAGCATAGAAACTGGCAACACTGATAGGGATAATCATCTGAAATCACCAGATTTTCTAAAAGTTGAGGAGTTTCCGGAGATTATATTCACAAGTAACTCTGTGCAAAAAGTTGGAGATAATTTTAAAGTTTCCGGAAACCTCAGGATCAGGGATGTTGAAAAACCGTATACCTTTGATATTGAGAGAAGCGGTCCAATAACAGACCCATATGGAAATTTAAGACAGGGTATATCACTTAGCGGAACTATAAACAGAAAAGACTTTGGTCTAGTATGGAACATGGTTCTTGAAGGCGGTGGAGTCATGGTTGGAGAGGGAATTAAAATTAATATTAACCTTGAACTAGTTCAACTGAAATAAAATTTTCAAAATTATATTTTTTTATAAAGCTTAAATAAGGTTATTTACTATCTTTTTTGAAGTGAAAAATTGAATATTGACCAGATTCAGGAGCAAAAAGAAAAATCTCCAGACTGTCCAATTGTAAAGTCAATTCGGCTCATTGGCGGTGAATGGAATCTTATTATTATAAGGCATTTGAGTGATGGCCCAAAAGGGTTTAATGATCTATTGAGAGATGCCAAAAATATCAGTCCCAGAACACTCTCAAGAACCCTGAAATATCTTGAAGATGTTCATCTAGTCTCAAGAGAAATAGCATCAACACGCCCATTCAGGGTGAAATATGACTTAACGGAGAAGGGAAAAGCGCTGAAATTTGCTCTGAATGACCTCAGGCAATGGGGCGAACAATGGGCTGTTCCAGAGGCAGAATAACTGCGAAAGCTTTTAACACATGATTCACTTTTAAAATTATGGAATTCTACATTAATGGACAATATATTAAGCCTGAAAACGAAAGCGAAATTCCAAAATATTCCCCGGTGACTGGAGAATTACTTTATAAATTCCCATCTGCAACGAAAGCAGAGGCACAGAACGCCATAGATTCTGCCATGGATGCTTTTCCAAACTGGTCTGCTACAAACAGTAAGGAAAGATCAATGCTTCTACTCAAGGTATACAACCTCATTGAAAGCCAAAGATCTGAACTTGAAGATATTCTAATGAAAGAAAATGGGAAAATTATATCTGAAGCTAAGGGAGAAGTAGATGGAGTTCTGGATCAATTATGGTACTACATAGGATTCGAGAGAAAACTGAACGGAGATTATGTTGAAGGAGATACCGGCATGCGAAGGATTATTCAGTCCAGGGTTCCTTACGGAGTTGTCCTCGCCTTAACGCCATGGAATTTTCCTGCAGCCATGGTTGTAAGAAAACTTGCTCCTGCTCTATTATGCGGAAATACAGTAATTTTGAAACCAAGCAGCGATACCCCGGGTTCAGCTGAATGGATCGTGAAGAAATTCTCTGAAGCAGGGTTTCCAAAGGGCGTTGTCAACTTCATAACAGGCTCCGGATCAACAATTGGTGATTATCTTGTGGAAAACAGGAAAGTTTCACTGATAACAATGACAGGTTCCACGGAAGTGGGCCAGCACATAATGAACAAAGCTTCGTCAAATATGGCCAAGCTCATACTTGAACTTGGAGGAAAGGCACCGTTCATGGTATGGAAAGATGCAGATCTTAAAAATGCAATAGATACCCTTATGTGGGCTAAGTACAGCAATGCCGGGCAATCTTGCATAGCAGCGGAAAGACTGTATGTTCACGAGGATATTTACAGCAAGTTCATACAACTTTTTAAAGACGCTTCAATGAAAATTACAATGGGGTCACCCATAAACAGCTCTATGGGTCCGCTTATTAACAGTAAAGCAGTTTCAGGCACTTCAAAAATCCTCAATCAGGCTGCCGAAGGAGGGTCAAAGATAACGAAAATGGGTTTAACAGCATCCGAAAAGCAATTCCAGAATGGGTTCTTTTATAATCCCGTTCTTGTAGAAGGAGCAGATCAGAATTCAAATATCTTTCAGGAGGAAATATTTGCGCCAGTCCTCCCTGCCATGAGCGTTAATGATGAGGAACAGTTGCTCCAATTGGCCAACGATTCAAAATACGGTCTTGCCTCATATCTGTTTACAAGAGATATTGGATTTGCAATGAGATTTTCCGAGAAGATCAGATTTGGCGAGTTGTATATCAATATGCCCGGACCGGAGAGCAGTCAGGGATATCACACTGGATTCAGAATGACTGGCCAGGCAGGAGAAGGAAGTGTTCACGGGATAGAAGAGTATCTTCACCTTAAAAATACATATATCGATTTTTCAATGGATTAACAATGATACTTCATCTTCATTACAATTGTGGAAACAGTTAACATAAAATAGCTTAAAGATTTATGTTGAAGGAATTACAATGATGAATAACAGGGATGGAAACGATGGTTCCAGAGATGCAAGGAATATATCTCCAAAGCAAATAGAATTTATCTCAAATCTGGAGAAAAATTCAAAGGGTGGTGAAAAAACCCTGAAAGAATATCTTGCCGATAAAAGGAAAGGAAATGTTTCTGAGTTGACATCCAGAGAAGCTTCAGAGTTAATAGATAAACTGAAAACACTTCCAAGAGTGGAGGGGGCGCCAACGCAGAGTGGAGGCAGAAACGCAACCCCAAAGCAAATTAGTTTCATAAATAGCCTGCTTTCAAGGAATCCAGCCTCTAAGGAGAAACTTGAAAAGTTTCTGAAGGACAATAAGAAGGGTACAATCGAAGAACTCTCTGTACCGGAAGCATCAAAACTTATTGACCTTATTAAATAATATTTTATAGATTTGAGTGCGAATACCCCAATATTATGAGATGCATGAAAATCTCCATATGGATGAAAAGGCTTTGAGATATTTTCTGATCTATTATGAATCACACTCCTGGAAAACGTTTAATTTGCAGATGTAAGGATTCCCCAAATACAAAAATGCCCGCTTAAACGATACAAATAACAGCTGCAAATCAAAATTCTCTGCTGGAAATTCTTCAACCCTGGATAAGGTGTTTTCACAAATCTATAGGGAAATATGAACCTGCAGAGAACATCATGATAGGGTTTATTTTGTTTGGCACGAGAGGAATGTCAAGTTCCTTACATAATAGCATCAGAATAATTTTCCCTGATAGTCTTCATGATTCTTTCTGTCTATGAAATCATGATTAGAAATGCCGAGTTTTGTCATTAACAGGTCTATTGTTCTGGGAGCATACCCTTCATAATGATTGTTTGCAAAAATGAAAGCACTTTCTATTCTCCCGCTTACTTCCTCTATTTTTTTCACCCATTCTTCTATTTGCACATCCCTGAAAATCGAAGTCCTCCCGAAATTAGATTCCTGTATAGTTCTGTCTCCAACCAGCCTCAAATATAAGAAATTACTAGTCAGTTCGTAATGCTTGTTTATAAATGGCGTGTCAGCCCATGCTATTCCAATCCCATAATCTCTCAGAATAGAACTTATTTCATCTTTGAACCATGAATTATCCCTGAATTCAAAGGTAAATTTGAAGCCATGGGGTAAATATCCAATAAAATCTTTAATTAATTTGATATTTTTAAATTTCAATGTAGGGGGCATTTGAATCAGGATTATTCCAAGCTTTTTTCCAAGTGATGAGATATTTTTAATGAAATCATCAATAACTTCTCCGGTATTTTCAAGTTTCATATCATGTGTTACTTTTCTGAACATCTTCGGGCAGAACTTAAAGTTCCCGCCAGTGGACTTTATCCATTTTAATATTGTTTTATCATCTGGAATCCTGTAGAAAGTTGAATCAATTTCTACGGCATTATACCTTGTTGAATAATATTTAAGGTACTGGGAAGGCCTTAATCCGTGAGGATAAATGGCATCGACCCACTGTTCATAGCTCCAGCCTGAAGTTCCTGCAAAAATGTTCAAATCAATCTATCCTGTGACGACTATACTTTCAGGCCTCCGGAGCCTTTGCTACGAGAACGAGCCTTTGCTTTATTAAAGAATCATCTTTATAGTTATATGAAAGAAGTGATTTTAACTCTTCATTAGTCTCCAGATACTCTCTGCACTTTTTCCCCTGAAGTGAATCTGCCTTAACTGGCGAAAGCCATCTCTCAAATGTCATTTTCTCTTTTGTAACCTGTGAAAATTCTATCTTAAATCCTTCATTTACTAAGATATCCTCCCAGTGCTTTTTTGTTCCAGCTGAAATATGGGTTTCATCTCGTATTCTCTCAAACTGGTTGAATAAACCTTTAGTATCACCATCAGGTGACAGCATATCCACAAAACCAAAGGTCCCCCCATATCTTAGAACCCGTTTGCTCTCTCTTACAAATCCTTCATGATCAATGAAATGATGAGCTGCACGTCTGCAGGTAACAACGTCGAAAGTGCGATCCATGAACGGCATTTTTTCAGATCTTCCAATTATAAATATCAGATTATTAACAGATTTTTCATCAGAAAGCGTTACCGCGTGATTGAGCATTTCTTTTGTGGTGTCAAGTCCAATCACAACATCATAGAGTTCTGCAAGTTTCATAGCAGTGAACCCGGTACCGGTTGCCACGTCCAGAGCCCTGAATCTTCCGGAAGCAGGCAAATGATCGACCAGAACATTCAAATCCTCACCTGCTTTGTGAGAAATGCTCTGGGCGAAAGCTTCAGAATTTTTCTTAAAAAATTCCAGTCCCTCCTCTGTGCCCTTGGTATTATCAATCCCTGCACCTGACATGACCATGGTATTGAGTCAGCTTATATTAACGCTCTAAACATCTTCCTGGAGCCAAAAAATTAATTTACATCAGGAATCAGATCATTGGTTCACAGGAATGATAGTGATCATATCTGATAACAAAAATGGTTTTATATATTTTAAAACTATCCTATAAGTTTAGAGTGGTGACATCTTGAAAAGTACTGTTGAGAAAAAATTATTCAAAATAGAATTCAAATGTTACAATAGAGGGAAGGTGGATATTTGAAGAGATACCTTCTCCTTGAAGATGGAAACGTCTTTGAGGGGGAGGCATTTGGGGCATCTATTGATGTCTCAGGAGAATTAATTTTTACTACATCACCAACAGGGTATCTGGAAGTTTTAACTGACCCATCCTACGGAGGTCAAATCGTGCTTTTTGCTTTCCCGTCGGTTTTGACATATAACCTGAGAAGAAGTATACCTCAAAGCAGAGATATTTCAGCTTCCGGTGTGATAGTAAGGGAAGCCTCAGGCTTGAATACAGAAGCTTTTCGTGAGCTTGACATGCTTTTGAATAATAGCGGAGTACCGGGAATCAAAGGTGTGGATACAAGAAAGATTATTGAACTTATCAGAAAAAAAGGAAATATGAGGGGGATAATATCATGCACCAGAAACCCGGAAATTGACTTCGGAACTATGAACACACGCGATCTTCTTCGGAGGTTCGCTACTACATTTGACTATCGTATTAATAATGACAGAAATGATGAAATTTTATTCGTGGATATGGGAACTAAAAAATCCCTTCTTGATCAGGTCTCAAAAATATCCTCTCTGCATGTTGTTCCGTTTGATTTTCCATTTTCTACCATTAACGGAGGATATTCGGGAATATTTTTATCAAATGGCCCGGGAGATCCATCCGATGAAAGCCTTGATGGTGTAAGAGAATTGATAAGAAAGAACTATGGAAAACTTCCAATTTTCGGTGTTTGCCTTGGACATCAGGTTCTGAGTATGGCGCTGGGTGCCTCCACTGGAAAGATGTTATACGGCCACCATGGCACGAACCACTCGGTAATACAGGGAGAGAAGTGTTTCATTACTTCACACAATCATAATTTCCATGTTCTTGAAGAAAGTCTTTTTGGTACTCCACTGGAGGTAATACAAAGAGATGCCAATGATGGAGCCGTAGAAATGGTGGCAGATAGTGAAAAATTTGCCATGTCTGTACAGTATCACCCTGAAGGGTCACCGGGACCTGTGGACCCATGCAACTTTTTTGGGGAGATGAAAAAGGCATTTGGAGGTGTTTATGCCAAGAATGCCTGGAATAAATAGGGTTCTCATTATAGGATCGGGACCAGTAATTATAGGACAATCGGCAGAATTTGACTATGCCGGGTCTCAGGCTGCAAGATCCCTAAGAGAGGAGGGTATATACACAATACTTCTTAATTCAAATCCAGCCACGATTCAAACTGATAATGAAATTGCAGACAGAATTTACATAGAACCTATGACACTCGAAGTAGTGAAGGAGATAATAGAAAACGAGAGAGTTGATTCTCTGCTATGTTCAATGGGTGGTCAGACTGCTTTGAACCTCCTGATGGAAATTGAAAAATCAGGCATTATAAGCAAATACAATTTAAACGTGCTGGGAACTGAACCTGAAAATATAAAAATTGCAGAAGACAGGAAAGAGTTCCACGAAAAAATGATATCCATAGGCGAAAATATACCACGTTCTTCCATAATTCATTCCTCCAGGTGGATGGAAGAAGTAGAGACCATACAGTTCTACCCCTTCATCGCAAGAACATCCTTCAGTTTGGGCGGAAAGGCTGGAAGAATAATTACGGGAAGAGATGAGGCTGTGCCTTTTTTCTCAGAAGTTTTCACAGGAAAGGATGTATCAGAAGTTGAGATTGAATCATCACTCCTTGGTCTGAAAGAACTGGAGTATGAGGTTCTTCGGGATAAAGCGGGAAATGCTATCTGCATATGCAACATGGAGAATCTTGATCCCATGGGAATACACACAGGGGAGAGCATAGTTGTTACCCCTTCACTAACGCTTAACGACAGAGAATATTACGGAATGCGGGAACATGCTCTTAAAATAGCTGATTCATTGAATATTATTGGTGCTTGCAACGTCCAGTTTGCCCTCGATTCTGAAAATGAAACATTCTATGTTGTTGAGGTGAATCCCAGAACCTCAAGATCTTCTGCACTTGCGTCCAAGGCAAGCGGATACCCCATTGCAAGGATAGCCACAAAATTGTGTATAGGATATTTGCTTGGTGAGCTGAAGAACCCGATTACAGGTAACAGCTCTGCTGCCTTTGAGCCTTCCCTTGATTATGTAACAGTTAAGATACCCAAATGGCCCTTTGAAAAATTTCCGGGCGATATCAACCTTGGCGTTTCAATGAAATCTACAGGGGAGGTAATGGGCATAGGAAGAACTTTCGAAGAAGCCATGTTTAAGGCTGTTGCATCCCTTGAGGAGGGTCAGCAATTTGGTATGTCTTTTGATTCAAATTCCGGAGACCTGCTGGAATATCTTAAAAGACCAACTCACCTTAGATTAAGGGCCATTTTCCAGGCATTAAAAGATGGTTACAATATGGAAACCATTGCCACATTAACAGGCTGGGACAGGGAAATATTAGACAGATTACATTCCATAATTACAATTTTAAACAATTCAGAATTCTCCGTTGACAATCTGAGAAAATTGAAAGAACTGGGAATTCCCGATTATTTTATTGCACAGGAAAATTCACTTACCGAATTAGATTTGTATGAAAAGAGAAGGAAATTAGATTTAATGCCCAGTTTTAGAGTTATTGACACATCTTCCAACGAATTTGCCTCACAATCAGGATATTTCTATTCAACATATTTTGAAAATTACGATGCATCACCTCTTTCACCAGGAAAATCAATCTTAATAATAGGTTCCGGGCCAAACAGAATTTCTCAGGGGCTTGAATACGATTTTGGTTCTGTTAAAACTCTTCTGCACCTGAAACATGCCAATATTCCCACCATAATGATCAACTCAAATCCTGAAACAGTTTCAACTGATTTCGACGTTTCAGGAAGACTCTATTTTGAGCCTTTAAAGCTGGAGTACATAGCCAATATAATAAAATTTGAAAGACCGGTAGGCATAATTATACAATTCAGCGGTCAGACTGGCCAAAATATGGCAAGTGACCTGGCCGGACTCTTTGGGAAGGATATAATTTTGGGGACATCACATGAAAATATAGATAATATTGAAGACAGAATAAAATTCAGTAGTGATTTAGATAGGATGGGACTACCTCAAACTGAATTTATATATTCTGATACTCTGGAAAATCTACCAGAAAAAATTGAACAACTGGGTTATCCAGTCATCCTGAGGTCAAGTTTCATAATAGGAGGAAGTTCAGTCAAAATTTTAAAAGGAAAGAGCGAGCTGGAACATATTATGGCTCACTATAAAGAGATCGGAATTAAAGGAAAAGTACTTGCAAACAGATATCTTGA
>JAKBRR010000030.1 GCA_021845325.1 Thermoplasmata archaeon | reverse complement strand
AATACCATTACTGGATACAGCCTGCTGATCTCTCATGAAATAAAGGTTTGCAAGAGGAAGATTGGAATAAATAGTGGGATATCCAGGATCACTTTGATTGATTTTTTTTATATCCAGTGATGGTTCAAGAATCAGGGTGTTGAATAATGTGCTCGAATCAAGTATACTGAGGTTTTTTTCAAGCTCATTTTTCATATCTGATGCTGTTTCCATGGAACCGTAATACCTCACAGTTTCCCCAACCTTCTGTTCCAGTGCCTTCCTGAAGGCCTTATCTGAATCGGCCGTATCAATGACCAGATCTTTCAAAATGCTTACTTTAACTCCGTTTTCCCTGAGAATTGATTCCAGTGCTTCATGTTCTTTCAGAGCTTCTCTTGACCGAAACGGCCTTTCAAAAAGGAATTGCTTTGGCGCAAGCATTGCATATTCTATTTCTGGTCCTGGCCTGTGCATAATAACTTCACGTAGAGTATCAAATTCAGCATTTACCCACATTTGTGAACACCTATAAGCGATAATATTCCTCTCTATAAAGAAATAGGTCTATTTCAGGATCGCTTATTGCCTCCTTCAACGTAACCTGCTTAAAATCCAATGAATCCATAAATACTGTTTCACTGTCTGTGCCTGATATTCTTATGAATCTTCTTTTATCTGCCGAAAAATTTCTTATATTAAATCTGGATGAAAAAAATTCATTCTGTCTCATAACAATATCACGGTTCTTTTCCGTATCAATAAGATATACTACCTGAGGAGATATTTTTTTCAGCATGAATTCAGTACCATTAACCTCAACTATATCTCCAGGAATCAGATCAAGAATTCTCATTGAATATGTGTATCTATAAATTTCATGACCCTCTTTCATTCCCGCAAGTGTTTTGGAAACATTAAGATTAGAAAAATAATCTCTGGATATATCTTTGCATATCCTGTCACAATCATTTTTCTTGCCAAGGTATATGTCATATCCCTCCCTTAGCTTTTCAACGGAAGATACAAAGGAATCGTTTGACTTTTTTGAATATATATCCATTCTTCTCAGGATAAATTCTGTAATCTTTTCCAGAAGAGGGTTGTCTTCTTCCTTGAATCCCCTGATCTGGATTTTCCCCTCATAATATGACCCTGTTGCCTTATTACAGGAAGGACAGCTCACTTTCCTGACCTTGTAAGGTATTTCGAAATCCTGCTCAATATTATCCAATCCTGTTCTTTTAACTGAGATATGTAATGTTGCTGTTCCCTTATAATCATGAATCCTGATGTTTGATTTTGCCAGGTCTATGGAGCCGTTTTTATCGTTTGTAGTTATTGATTCAAGAAGTTTTCTTTCAAATAAATTCTGACCATTTTCCTCTACCCATCTTTTTCCTACCAGTACAGATTCACATTTAGGGCATACAGTGATTTCATAAGTTCCAGGGGGAGTGATCTTAATGCTTTCAGTAATGCAGGCTGCGCAAAGGCCCCGTTCTATGGCCTCATTCCTGCCACAATTTATACATTTCATTCTAAAATCCTGGGGTTATCTTTGAATTGTTTAACCAACGTACCTGCTATTATATGTTTTCTAATTTCCGTGGTTCCGGCCCCTATTTGCCCCAAAATGGCATCCCTGAGAAGTCTTTCTATCCCTGAATCCTTAACATAGCCATATCCACCATGGATCTGAATTGCGTCTCTTGAAACCTGTTCAGAGATTTCAGCAGCGTAAAGGATAGCAGAGGCAGCGTGAAGTGCATCCATTTTATCTTCCTGTACTCTTACCAGGGACTCATAAGCCATTATTCTTGCAGTTTCGTATTTTGTATACATAGTTGCAAGTTTATCCTGAATCATTTCAAATTCATAGAGGGGCTGGCCAAATTGCTTGCGCTCTATGGAATATTTTAATGATTCCTCCAGAGCCCTTCTTGCTATACCTACAAATATAAAAGAAAGTATGATTCTCTCTATGTTAAGACCACTTAGAATTATACTCTTTGCACCTCCAGGTTTTCCAACGATTCGGTCATCCCTAATTTGCAAATTTTGAAAATAAATCTCCCCGGTTGGCGAACCTCTCATTCCCATTTTATTAAATTTCTTTCCACGTGAAAAACCCTCATCAGTACTCAGGATAGCAAAAGCGGTATAATTCCCTCCAGTTTTGGCATATGTAAGAAAGAAATCTGAATATGGGGCATTCGTAATAAGCGTCTTTGAACCGTTTATTGTGTATAGGTCTCCATTTCTTTCTGCTGTGGTTTTCATCGCAAGCGCATCTGATCCAGATGATGGCTCTGTTAATCCCAGTGATCCAATCCACTGACCGCTTGAAAGTTTTGGAACATATTCTTCCCTGTGCTGTTTGGATCCATTTCTGTACAGGCTGTCAAGGCATAGATTACTGTGTGCCCCATATGACAGCGCAAGTGAGGCTGATGAATAACCCAGCTCTTCTTCTATAATTCCCTGGGAAAGATAATCCATTCCTGATCCACCGAATTCTTCAGGTATGGTAACGCCAAGGTAACCCATTTTTCCCATTTCCCTAAAAAGATCAACAGGAAACATGTCCTCTTCATCCATCCTGATACATATTGGTTCTACTCTTTTCTTAACGAAATCCCTGACGTTCTCTCTCAAAGATTTGTGTTCTTCCTTTTCGATCGTAATCATTCTTTCCATATGTTAGAAGACTCTTTATAACTTTTTGATTATTTATCAATGAAACAATTGAAGAGTTTTATAACCAGATATTTTTATAGGTAAGAAAAATATCATAGATGACCCTGAGAATAATCTTAACTAGTAGCAAACAATCAGGGTTAAATAGAGGGAATTTAATTGTACACAATCATAGAGGATGAGCATGTTACCAGAGTACCGCCCCAATTATTAGGTGAATCCTTCGACCAGGCTGTGGAGGACGTAGCAAGGGATACTTTGTGCGGTAGAATACTTGATATGAAGGATGAAAACAATCACATCACGGGGAAGTGTTATGTTATTTCTCTGATTGATGTTGAACCAGTTGGAGAAGCCTCGATTGTTCACGGAGATGGCGGAGTTTATCAATCCATAAAATACAGGGCTCTTGCATACACACCAAAAATGCAGGAAGTTGTTGATGCCCTTGTTATATCCGTAGTTCCTAAACTCGGTGTTTTTCTCAGATTTGGCCCATTTGAGGGTCTTTTACACATAAGTCAGATTATGGATGATAGAATTGATGTTGACCCTTCCAATCAGAGGTTAATAGGAAAAGAAACAGGAAGGGAAATCCGTACAGGAGACATTCTCAGAGTAAGAATAGTTCTTCTTAATCTTAGCTCCTCTTCAGTGAAGGACAGCAAAATAGGTTTTACCATGAAGCAGATTGGTTTAGGCAAAAAGGAATGGATTAAACTTGCAAAGAACAAGGAGGAAAACTGATTGAAGCCCGTTTACAAAGCTTGCAAGGAGTGTAAAAGACTAACCTCAGAAAAGCTATGCCCTTACCATGGCGACTCTAAAATGTCCAGCGAATGGTTTGGATTCATAATAATTTCAGATCCTAAAACCTCAATAATTGCAAAGAGAGCAGCCATATCTCAACAAGGAATATATGCCATTAAAGTTAGATAAAGATTACATTATTACTGAATCATCGAAGAAATTAATAGAAGAAAATAATGGAACCATAATTGACCCTGGTTTTATTTTATCCCATCTTTCCAAATTGAAAATCATATCAGTAGGGGACTATACCACCGAAGTATTGAGAAAGTCCGGTATAATTCCCTGGATTGAGATAGTTGACCTGAGAACAAAGCGAGGAGAAAAGACATATAACAGGGTACCCGGATCAATTACTGTCGAAAATCCTCCTGGCACAATAACCGGTTCCCTTATTGGCGAGATTAAGAAAGCAATGGAAAGATCTTCCAATACAAGAATTGAAGTAAGTGGTGAGGAGGATTTGGCTGTAATACCAATACTTTTTTATGCTGACGAAAATACAGTGGTAGTGTATGGAGTGCCGGATGTAGGCATGGCTTATATCAGGCCTTCTGAAGATTCAAAGAAATTAGTAGAGAATATAATTAAAAAAATGGATGTGAAACAAAAATGAAATTAAATGTGATTGAAGCCAAGGATAATCCTCTCCTGAAAAGAAAGGAAATCAGGTATTTCGTGGAGTTTGATAACGATGTTAGCCCTTCCCGCGATGTAATCAGGGAAGTAATATCAAGAAACTATAAGGCTGATAGTTCACTTGTAATAGTGGATAAAAATCTGCAGCTTACTGGAAGTCATTCCATGGAAGGATACTCCAAAATTTACCAGAACAAAGAAGCCGCTATGCTCTTTGAACCTGATTATGAGCTGATCAGAAATAAACTTAAGGAAAAAGAGGTTAAGAAGTAGATGCAGAAAAGAGAAGTTTACAAATTAGAGAATAATAAAATAATGAGACAGAGGAGAAACTGCCCCAGATGTGGCCCAGGAGTCTTTCTTTCAGAGCATGATGACAGGGTTACCTGCGGTAGATGCGGTTACATGGAAATTAAGAAGAAGACTAAACAATAAATTCCCATGATGTGTTTATTTTAATTTAAAAGATAAAATTAGAAAACATTTAAATCGGTTAAATATAAAAAGGATAATTTATTATTTTTTAAGGCCAGTTATGAGCTTTGTTGTTTCACCAGCGGCTTTCTCTATCTCTTTGTATTTAGCTTGAAGGTGCTTTTTTCCCTCTTCTGTATGGACTTCAACTCTCAGCAGAGCCAGCAGATGTGTGAGCTCTGCATCCAGAATTACGGCCAATTCTGACAGTTGCTCTGCATTCTGGTTTCCCAATTCCTTTCTCTTATGGGCAATAAAACAGTCATAATGAACAGCTCCATTACTTGTGAATGTAAACTTTTCCCCTGTTGCAGCCTTTTCTGAACAAATATAGCACTTAAACTCAGCCATAAAAAGTAATTAATTGAAACCATATATACAATTTGTAGGCTAATCTATGAAAAGAACTGGAATTTCAGATCTGCCGCTGCATTATGGACATCCCCCCGAAAAACTTTTCAAACACATGGTGGATTTGACAGGGGCCATAATAGATATTATAAATTCCTGGTACGGCCCTTCAGAAATCATAAAAAGATTATCTGATCCTATCTGGTTCCAGTCCTTAAGTCTTGTAACCGGGTTTGACTGGAATTCCAGTGGTACCACAACGTCAACTCTTTATGCCCTGAAGGAAGCTTTAAAAGTATCTGACACCGGTATATGCATCGCAGGAGGTAAGGGTAAGGATATGACCGGCACTGTTAGGGAAATTGAGAAGAACGTGCAGGATAAAATTGTTAGTGATCAGGATGGACTTAAACTAATCAACTTCAGCAGAAAAATTGCCAGAGCAGATTCTAATTTACTGCAGGACGGTTATGACCTTTACATTCATTCCATTCTTTACAGATCCCACAAGGATTGGACAATTATACAACAGGGAATTGATAAGGATGACAGAATGGCAAGAAGATATCAATGGCACAGCTCATTGGCAGATAAGATTCTTGATGACGGGAGATCAGGAATATTATCTCATGAAAGAAAAGACAGAGTCTTGGATCTTACTACTTCGAAAAGTCGGGATAATAGGAATGGCATGATTGAAACAGTAAGGGACCCATTAATTTTGAGGACAGTTAACAATGTGAGAAAAAACGGGCAGTTTAAACTCGACTATTTTCAGGAAGATTTGAAGTTTACTTCTTATGATCTTCATGTAAACTGGGAAAATCTAAGGAAAATTTATGAATATCAGCCTTCTAACTTTGATGAATTGTTCATGTTAAAAGGTGTTGGAAAATCCGCAATTAGAGCTCTTTCATATATCAGCGAGGTGGTTATGGGAAAACCCCCGAGTTATTCTGATCCCTTAAGATATACATTCGCCCTTGGAGGAAAGGATGGAATCCCTAAACCGGTTAATTATGAAGATTATGAGGTGTCAATTGAATTTTTCAAGGAGATATTGAAGTCTGTAAATATACCTGAAATAAAAAAAAGGGAAAGATTGGAAAGACTTGCCCAAATGAGTATTCATTTTGCACCACCCTGATTTATTTCATGGTTTTGAAGGTGGTTGTGATTGTGTTGATTGAGCTAATTGTGCTGATTGTGCTTTTTCCCTCTTCCATTCTTTATAAGATTTTACCTCTAAACTAATATCTGCAATGATAATTAAAAGGATAATCAAATCGAACAGATAGAATCCTGGCATGATTTCATTTGTAAGGAATGTTACACCAAGGAACTTCTGACTCTCGTTAACTGAATTAAACCAGACTCCGTTTATACTGGTTACTACAAGTGGTGTCGGTCCTGACGCTCCTGTGCTCGTGCCATAATTCGTAAATGAGGTTCCGTTCATTGAATATGTTATGGAAGGCTGCGATATTGAATAGAAACCAGGGTTACTGGTTGTAAAAGTGAATGTATTACTAAAACTCTGCCCTGGTGAAAGTAAAGGTATGCTTGAAACGAGTTTTCCTGATGTTACTGTAGCTATTCCATTATACTGTGTAGCAAAGGAACTCTCGTTTATGGCAACCGATGAAATCGAATTTGTATCCCTGTTGATAACGGTTGTCTTTACTGTGAAATCGTTAGTTCCCGAAGATGTTATGGAAGTTGTGATCTGGAGATTTGCTGGATAAAGATGATTGGATTGCATCATAATAGAAGCCATGGAAAATGGACCGCTTGGCTGAATAGTTTGATTCACTTTATTTGTCTGCTGACCTAATGACCCTGTATATGAACCTATTTCGGTAAAGTTAGCAGATGTCTTGCCTTCAGGCACTCCAAGAAGCATACCGTAATTTACGCTTGAACTGGAAAAGGCAATTGTTCCATCGTAACCGTAAATTTGTTCTCCAGAAATCATGTGTATATCTGAAGATGATGTTACGACTCGGCTCTTTGCAAATAATCCTCCATCAAACACAATGGAACTACCCTTGCTGAGTGTTGAGTTTATACCAAGATATTTAGAAATCTCATTAGAGAAAATACCTGAATGAACAAAACCTGCTATGAATATTGATGAATCTACACTGCCTGAGGTATAGCCTGGGACCAGATATCCTGAATTCATACCAGACGTGAAGATCTGGTTAGATCCTGAATTTGAAATTGTGCCAGATAAATCGTTAACCATTGAATTTTCAGAACTATACTGGTTAGTTGTAAAGGTGTAAATATAGAAACTAACATTTGAGTCGGTAAGGCCAATGAAAGATGTTCCAAGGGATAATCGAACAATGCATGCTCCATCACTTCCCCCTAACTGACTCATTATATTTCCCACCTGTGTTGTAGCGGAAGAAGATGTATTAGCTAAGGTACCGTTATATGCCATTACAATGACTGATTGAGGCATTAAATTCCATAGTGTTGAACTTGTGATTGATGAATTTGAAATCGTTTTACTTACACCAAGGCCATTTTCGACACTTCTAAACAGCTGTGGTAAATTGTCTGTTTCAGCAACAAGCGTAAAAATCGATGTAGTTTGACCGCTTGAATATATCCAGTTTGAATTAGAATTGCCATTGTAGAGTGCCATGTTGAGAAATATGTTATATGAAGAACCCTGCATCCCTATGACTCCTGCCGATAGAATATCCTGATTTGAATTGTTTCCCATTACTGAAAATTGATGATTGCTATCTGAAGAAATTCCTGTAATCATTCTGGTGGTCGAAAAAATACCAGTTCCATTAAAGCTATGTTCTGGTGAGGCAAAGGAATATAATCCATTTTCGAAGTGAATATTCTGCTGACCTGTTGATGTTGAGGATGGAGAAAGGGCACCTGCAAATGATAACACAAATAATGCCAGTAGTATAAAAACAATAACCTCCTTGGATTTTCCCTGCTTCTTTACTTTCTTTCCTATTTTATCCTTATGAATTCTCCTGTATAGAAATCTGCCAGTTAATCCTGAGGATAACATAAGTATAACTAAATTTATAATAATATAAGGGAGGAAAGCTTCAGCTAAGGTTCCAAATATTCCTCCACCAAAACCAAGGATAGACTGTTGGGCGCCTCCAGCTACTATTACAAACCCGGATGATGATAAACCACTTGTGCCGCTTGAGCCCAGCGAACTGCTCAGTGACGTTTCTCCAATCTTCTCAATGGTCAAAGCAATGCGTGAGAAGAGTGGCTCCCCCATAATAGTGCCAAAATTGGTCCCTGGTGGAGGTGAAGGCAAACTGCTGGAAACTGATGAGCTTCCAACAGAGCTTATGAGACTTGTAAATTTACTTTTAGATTCTAGATATAGTGTAAAAAGGCTCGAAAAAATGAAACCGTAGAGGGATAGGTAAACTGTAAATGCAGCGCTAATGGCTCTAGTACCTTTTCTGGCAGCAAGCCCGATTAAAACTCCAATAACTATGAGAATTGGAATCAGAATAAGGTGATTTAATGCGTCCCCGAGAACCAGAAACATTAAGGAGAGTATAAATATCAAAGGAGCACCAAAAATGGGACCTACCCACGCTATCAGTGGCGAATAATAAGAAGATAATACATAATAGGACAGCGCTAAAGCCGAGAATAATCCTACAATGTATGCTGATAATTTACCCATGTGGAAAACATCCCATGTGGTTATATTAATATTTTGTCCCCCTCTGTATTATGATATAACGATAAATCAAAAGAAACAAATAAGTAAAATTTTTAATATTTTTAAAAATAGATAAATTGTTAGCAAAGGACTAATAAAATCAATAATGTACTGGGGGATCAATGGCAATATGACCGGTAGTCTGGAGAAATTATTTAAGCGAAATATCAGGAGATAGGATAATGCCATAGAAGATTATATTGAAGACATCTAATTATATTTGAACTAACAACACTTCATTGCGGAGAATATCTGGGAATATATTAGTGGCGGACTTGAAAAGGCGTAAAAGTTATTCTGAACAATGCAGGCCTTACAGTAAAATTGAAGTTAGATAAAAATTTTCAAAATATCAATGAAAACAAAACTGATCATTGAATTGCTTAATTCTTTATTCAATCGAACCGGTTAATTAAACATCATCAGCTTTACCGAGCTTCTTATTTTGTATAACTTCCTCTTCTGAAAACTCATTTGATTCGTTATTCAGTCCATTTCTGGAATGTTTTTCTATAAGTTCGTTCAATAATTGCTCATATATGAAATATTTCTGTGGATTAGTTTTAAAAATCGTGTTGAGGCTCTGTTTTTTTACATCAAATGAAGACATCTGTTGCTTGAACGACTCCACCTCTTCATTATTATTAAAAGAAGCAAGTATTAAAACTCTGCCAGGAATAAAATATTTTGTGAGGAGATAATTGTCTTTTAATGAAAAGCAAATATCTCTTGTTATTTTTTGTTCGGAACCTTCCTTTACATACGCGTGATATATTGCGAAAATTAAATTTTCAACACATGAAATATTTAATATGGGATCTACAGAGAACGCATTTCCCTCTGACATTTTATCCAGGGATTTTGCCACAATAGTTCTTTTTATTCCCAGTATTGATGAAAGCTCCTTAGCGTTCAGCAAGGGCTGATTAATTAACTCCCGCAAAATCAGCAAATCTTTTCTTGTAATGTGGCATCTGAGATTGTTATCTATAGCCACATAAGAAGATTCATTGAATTTAAACTTATATTCAAGTTGTTTATTGATAAATTCCAAGGGATCTAAATTTGATGGGTACAAAAAATCTATCCCGATTTCCTCATTTTCCAATGAGTATGTGTTAGTTATATATTTGTTCCGCTTTAAAAATTCTTCCTCTTCTTTTATCATTGAATGTTTATTCTTCAAAGCAACGAGACCTCTCCTCAGTCCGAAAAGTTCGTTATTGGGCTTTACTTTCAAACTCACGATGAATCCGGATGAAACCATTGCCTGCCATCTATTCTTAACGGTTACAATTGAATAGTTGTATTTTCTACTGATATCCCAAAGACAAAATCTTTTCTCA
>JAKBRR010000029.1 GCA_021845325.1 Thermoplasmata archaeon | reverse complement strand
TCAGTGCATCAAAAAATAGGGGCTAATTATGGTAGGGATATGGAATTTTATAAAATCGCCCCGGCCGGGATTTGGACCCGAGTCACGGGCTCGACAGGCCCGTATGATAGGCCACTACACTACCGGGGCATCGTGGCATAGGGAATCAACCCGTTTTATTTAAATTTTGAACCATTTTTCTTTTTATTGTTTCCTTTCATTTATTGGTATATATTTGAGGGGTCCCACCTCACCCTTATATTGTGACCTTGGGCGGAAAAGCCTGTTGTCATGCAGGTATTCAAAGGATCTTGCAAACCATCCAGATATTCTGGCAAGAGCAAATATAGGCGTGAATATCTTCGAATCAAAACCAAGTGACTTATAGACAATTCCAGAATAGAAGTCAACATTAGGGAAAATCCCTTTGGAGCCAAGTTTTGAAACCATTACTTTCTCAACCTCTTCAGCAGTCTCAAACAATTCCTTATTGTCAGTTTTTTCAGCTAGCTGTTTTGCATAAACCTTCAATATTTTTGCTCTTGGATCGTATACCTTGTAAACTCTGTGGCCGAATCCCATTATTTTTTCCTTCTTTTCCAGCATTTCAGATATGACTTTTTCAGCATTTTTCGGGGAACCAATCTTTTCCAGCATTTCGAGTGATTTCTCGTTCGCACCTCCGTGAAGTGGTCCCTTCAGTGATGACACCGCTGATGTCACTGCAGAATACATGTCTGATAATGTTGATATTGTCACCATTGACGCAAATGTTGACGCATTCATCCCATGATCGGCATGAATTATGAGTGCAACCCTCATAACCTCTTTCTCAAAGTCTGATGGTTTCCTTCCGAAGCTTTCCTCGAGGAATTTTTCCACATAGTCTGTTGATTTTGATACGACCCTGCTCTCGCCCTTTATGGACCTGTTAATTGCCGCCACAATAGATGGAAAACTTCCCATTATTGAAAGACCCATTCTTTCCTGGCTTTTAAGATCTGAACTTGAACTAAGAGGATCTAATGCCCCCTGGTATGATATCGCTGTTCTAAGTGCAGACATTGGGTGCGACTTCTGGGTTGTCTTTGATATTATCGAAAAGAGATCCTCGTTTAATTCAGTCTTCAGATTTAAGTTGTCTTTAAACTGTCTAAACTCTGCTGAGGTGGGTAATTTCCCGTATATTAATAGAAATGCAACCTCCTCGAAATTCGATTTCTCGACGAGATCCTCAATATTGTATCCTCTGTAAACGAGTCTGCCATTTATGCCATCAACAAAACCTATCTTTGTCTCAGCTGCAACGACACCCTCAAGACCCCTTGCAATTTCACTCTGTTGATTACCTGACATCATATAAACCGCTCTGAGTATCTCTTATCAAATGAAAAAGGTTTATCCTGAATTTAGAGTTTCGAATTGAAAATTCCGTTTCCAATTGAAAATAAATCTATTACGGTGCTGTCTTCGCAATCTTAATATTGAGAAAATTAATTTATACTGATACTGACATGCAATGCAGTTCCTCTATGAAATGTATTTAGCTGCTGGTTGTTTTTAGAAGTAATCCAAAATAACCACTTCCTCCATATAATAAATTAATTTGAGTTCGTTGCATCACAGAAAATGCATGAACAGGGTAGAATCGCAGGGGTTCTGCTATAAACTGCTTAAAAAAATGATTACAGTAGTTAAAGAAAGTACAAAATTCTATAATTGAATTCATTTTAACTATAGAAACAGACATTCCGGTTATGATACAAAAATAATGAGTTTATTTTGAAGTGGAAACAATCCATATCCCGAAGGATGTTATAACGACCCCCACCACGACCGGTATGGAAGACACACGGAGAAATATTACTGAAAAAAATAGTACCCAGATTGTTTCAAAATTAAGAAAAATATTGATTATATTTATAAATTTAGTTTTGTAGTTGCTTATTATGTAAAATGATTTAAATTCCAGTATAACAGCCAGGACAAGGACAGCGCCTGTGATCATAGCTTCGATCAGGTAAGTTTCAGAAATGTCCATAATGCCTTGGAAACCCCCAAATGTTATGGTTGCTGCACCTACAATTGCGGTTTCGATCAGAAACACCAGAAATATGCTGTTTTCTGTTTTATCCTTATTGAGTGAACTTCTGTAAATAAAATAGGAACCGAGTCCATAAAGAATTACCAGTAAAAACGATTGTTCAATCAATACTGGTTCAACTACAATTTTATCTGTATCCAGCAACTCCATGATGCCAAGTCCAAAAACTGCGGTTATGGTTCCCAGTATGTATAGAAATGAAATTCGCGAACCTTTACTTTTACTTAAGAGGAAAGAGAATATTATGAGATTGCTATATACAATGGCAGCAACTATCGGGAGTATATCTACCCTTATCATATAAAAGAAAACAATATTGCCCAGGCCAAATAGAACTCCGCCCAAAGCAGGGTATTTCATGAATGCAATGGTTTCGGGAGTTCCATGTTTTTTTGATGCTGCAAGTAAATAGAGGAATGAAAGAAATGCAGCAAATCCCATCATGATAAAGAGCGAAAGCAGTATATTCCCAGGTGACAGCCTGACTAGACTGTAAGACAGTATGTTCCAAACACCGTAAATAAAGGAAGAGATCAGAGCGACACTCAGGGGAATTATAACATCTCTGTTTTTCATCAGTTATACTTCCTTCTGTTGATAGAGTAAGCATACAAAATGATGATGGCAGCTACGGGCAGTCCAAATATGAATAGGATCTTCTCAAGCAATGTTGCAGTCGGCGGAAGGATAAAATTTATGAGCGAAACAGTTAAAGCTGAAGCAGTAAAAAGCGTCAGAAGGTATGAAATCAGGACTGTGTTTGAATCGTTTCTTATGCGATATAAGAGTTCAGCCTTCTTGGAAAGAGAACCAACAGCTGCAATGGTAGCCTCAAGTTCTTCCTTGATTCCCATATCCGATCGTGCCTGTTTTAAAGCATAGTCTAACTCTGTATATGAATACAGAGACAAACCTCTGAATTCTTCGAGGCCAGTGTAGAATAGTTTTTCAATGTCTGCAAGATAGCTCATTGTCTTTTTTTCATCTCCCCTGAGAGTGACATCTCCCTTTGACAGGATAGACTCCAAACGCTTTAAATAAAGTCTTTCATGTAAGAGTGCAGTAACCTCTGAAATATACTCATTCAATATCGTTATTCTGATATTTTCCTGTAATTCTGGCGGATCGGCAGCTTCTATCTCCGAAACACTGTAACCTGTGACAGCTTCGAATATCCCGTATCCCTCCTCGCCAAATATGACTGCGCCAGCTTTCCTCCCATAATGCACAAATACCGTTTCAATTACACTTTGATTCTCATCGAAAAATTTAGCGACATATCTGGAGCTGGCATAGTTATAAGACGAATCCTGATTTATGATGGCGTAAATATGCGTCCTGATTGTTTCAAACACTCTGTCCGTAGTTGAAAATGAAACTGGATAGATTTCTGGTTTTATCCTGCTTATCTTTTCGGAATTTTTTATTCCAGAAGTCAGAAACAGATCAGTTATTTTATTAATAAAATTGACAAATAATTCGTTATTGCTTTCGTTTAATACATTTATCTTACCAGTATCCATAAGGGCAACCATCTCCCGGGTACTGTAATACCCATCATAGTAGGCAATGAAATGCAAAGATGCCATGCTGAGGTGATCCACGTCCATCCATATCTGCAACTT
The DNA here is from genome assembly GCA_021845325.1 of Thermoplasmata archaeon. The sequence continues at coordinate 6,629 of JAKBRR010000029.1, read as the reverse complement.
AGCAGAGGTTGCTGATCCTGTAGGAAGGTCAACTGCGATTGACCACTGTTCCTTTGCTTTAATTACGCCTTTTATTGAAAGCTTACTTTTCAAATATTCACCGCTAACATAGCTCTCACGCTTATCTCTCATTCTGTGAACAAAATTTTCATTACCAAAAATCTTAATTTGTGTGCCGTCTCCTTTTTGTATCTCTACTGATACTTCTTTTGAAAATGGGAGCGAAGAAGCTTTGTTAAAAATTATATTTGCAATTTCAGTTGCCTTTTCCAGTGTCAATTCTTCTACTCGACCAATTAGGTCATTAATTGGAAAAAGAGGAAATGTGATGATGTAGTCCAGGACAGGATTAGAAAAAACTGTGAAGCCAGTTTTAATAAATTCATCTACGGCCATTATAGGTATAAGCTTCCTATGATTGGTCTGGCCTTTGACAACCTGGTATTCCCATTTTTCATAAGGGGCATCAATTGACATTGCATATTTCATGTATGATTCTACAAACGAAAGAAGCTGAGTTGCTTCCAGTCCACTACCTGCAATGTCCCTGTACAAAAGAACCAGGTCTTTAACAGGTTTTTTCCCGGGGCTGAGGGAAGGCTGAACATAGATTAACTCAACCACACCAAAATCTAGTTTTTTCCAGAATGACAGGGAAGTCTTATCCCTGTGGCCCGGATGCGACAGCTCTTTTATGTCAACCTCACAAAATATACCATTTATCTTTTTTTGAGCCTCTTTACTTATTGTTTCAGTAAAATGATCGATTAACATCTTTGCGATATGCCTGTCTCTGTATTCGGGAGAGACACCGACAAACTCTATGACACCTGAATTTGGTCCGCTATAGTAGTCTCCAACCAAAAAGCCTTCTATTTTTTTATCTTCAACTGAACAGAATATATGGTAAGAGTTACTTCCGTAATAAGAAGAGTCTTTTAGTGAAAGATATTTTATGATATTTTCCCTTGTTTCTCTCTCATTCTCATCCACAAAGATTTTCTGGTAAAGTTCATAAAACTGATCCAGGAATACTGAGTTTGCAAGTATCTCAACAATTTCCATTTACGGAGCCATGGATCGGATAATATAAAAATTGTTCCTTAGCAGTTAGTTATGCATCATTTGGATCAGTGTGTGTTGATTCCAGCCTGATGGCCTGGAAATAAATTATGATTCACATAATTCTCTTGAGGTTCCTCGCATCAACGAAATCCACCTTCCGTCCGGAACGGATAAGGGCTTCCTGCGTGTATTGTTATATGTATCAAACGGCTTAAAGTATCTATTAATTTCTTCGCCGGTAAGTTAAGAGAAAAGGTAGTGATCGCTTTCCCTATAGTTATTTCTCGTATCTTAGATTATCTTTTTGTTAAATACAAATATTGAGATATCTTTTAATCTTGCAACATTATCATGCACATTTTCAAAATATTCAATGCTTGCAAAGAGGAGTCTGGAAATATAAGAGGGCAACGTTTAAAGTCTTAAAACCAAATAAGTTATTCAACATTGGCATCACATTAAAATTTCAAGGTTTACATCAGTGTATTGTGTTCCAGAAGAACGATCTTATTATCTCATAAATTTTTGTATACATAAAGAATTGGTGCGGTCTAATTTTTTCAGTTCCTTCAGTACCAGCGCTTTATTTTTATATCCTGCAGGGAAGGTTCGACCCTTTCCTTAAGTAATTGCTTAAGGCTTACACCGGTTCTCACTGCCTCAACGCAAAAACCGTAGGAAATACCCCTATCGAGATGTTCCTGTCTGCCATCAGCAGTTATTATAATTATTTCCTGAATTCGATCGCAGTAGGCTATATCTGAATTGCCTGCTAAAATAGCTGATTGGCCTTCCTCAACCATGATAGTGTATCGAAGAAAACTATTAATCAATTTTCCATCTGATCTCTTGATCAGAGACCCGCAAATATAGATGAAACTCCGAGGAGTGCTCCAACTACGAAGCTTATAACCACAAGTATAATAAGTGCCAGAATCGCAATCAAAAATCCGCCGGCCATGCCTGTGTTATAAGTTCTCCCGATAAAATGAATGAGTGCAAGGAAGGCAATAAATAGGGCAAGAAATATGCCTAATACAGGTAAAAAGAGTCCAAGTATAATCGATAAAATGAAGAATACAAATATGAAATAAATTGGGGCAAAGATAGCCACAAACACTGCCTTACCTGGAGTTGAAGAACGACTTACCAGCCTTGCAGCAAAATAGATTGCAATCGCGTCCACAATTATCGACAGCAGAATAAAGACTACAAGGTATGTTATGCTGGGGAGTTTTAAATTATACCCGGCATACCGGTAGCCTATAGTGTCAAGCATTTATGAGTGGATATTTATTATCTATAAATAGATGTGTTATTTCTTATCAGATAATCCAAGCCAGAATCCTTCTTCAAGATTCAGTATACCGTCGATACCTTTCATGAAGTTCTCTCTTGCAACAGGGTCATTCTTATGTGTTCCAAGGACATCTTCCATTGCTTCCTCGTGGTGTATCTCAAGTTCCCTGTGGAATGTAAAATATTCAATATCAGCGTTTGCGAATTTCTTGTTTTTAGCAAAATAGACCTTAAAACCGGCGAGTATCTTGTCCCACATTGGTATAGCCATATTTTCCAGTCCAAATTCAGCGCCAAGGGCCTCGAAGTGATCTCCGGCAAAATATCTCCTCATGCCGTCAAGCCAGGCTTTTGTTGTCTTTAATTGCTCCCTCTTAACTAATGTTTCAGGCTGTATTCCAATGCTCCTCAGGTATTTCCTGTATAACAGTTCATGCCTCTTGTGTGGATCCATATCTCCCAATTCAGAAACCAAAATGGTTGTAAGATTTGCCGCATCGTTTTCGTCAGGCGTGTTGACAAGAAGTGTTGAAAGAATTGAAACCCATTCCCTCGTAAAATGGTAAAACTCAATTGAAAACCTAATAAATTCACTCTCCGTAATATCGCCTCTGGCAAATCTGTCGATAAATTCGTTATTTGTTGCCCTGTGCCTTTTAACAAAACCATAAGCTGTCTTATAAAAATCCTCTTTTCCAAACTCCTGCATGATAATCAAAAGAATAATGAATAGTTAATATTAATGTTTTTCCAAAAGATTAATAAATAATGAATTCTAAACAAAAGTGTCTAAAAAAGATACTCACCCTGAATTATCAACACTTAGATAAAGAAGAACGACTGAAAATTGTCTATTTTGAGGTTTAAAGACAGTCATAATGTGATATTTCATACTATTTATCAGAGTGTGTATTGTTAACTGATGCTGACCTTATATTTAGAAGGGATGCGATATCCATTCTTCTGAATCCCGATCTGACGATGCTTTCATTGAGTCTTTTCATTGTATATCTGTCGTATTTTCCTGTTATCGTATCCATGCTGCTAACGTCACCTTCAACTCCCCTCTCAATAATATCTGTAATGATCTGTTTTCTAATAACAGCATATGGTAGTTTAGAAACTCTGAGGTCAAGTGATCCTCGTGAAGCAAGGTGCCTGGGTAAAAACTTGACATATTCTTTTCCGTTAAAGAATTCAAATTTTCCATTTTCATAACTTATTAGCAGAATGTCCCAGATCGATGCAATATCTGCATATTTACCATATTGCTTCATGGACAACGAAGAGGCAATTTGAAATATCCCCTGATATATCCTGATTATGGCAATAAGCAATTTATCGCGGTTCACCCTTTGCGAAACGAAGGCAACTTTCTCACCCTTATAATCAAGTAATTTCTTAGCAATGCGAAGACTGTTTCTTATATCTGATTCCTCGACCTCAAAGAAGATTCTGCTTAAACCGACTTCTGTGACCAGGTCAGGAATGACATCTGAAAACTTTATACCTGTTTTGCAGCTCAATCCTTTCTTTTGCAGATAGTCTCTGAGGTCATTTATCATAATTTCATGGATTGAAATTTCTTCAGGCTCATTTTGTGGTATTTCTGTTTCAGCGTTTCCATACTTTAGAATGGATTCGCATTTTTTCGCCTGGATCAGATCTGGATCAACATTACCTTCAATATAACTAGGTTTTATTGTAAATGGGCCAATTTCACCATACGATCCTTTTGAGTAAAACAAACAGGAGTGAAAATCCTGTAACAGGATCTTGTCTGATAATCTATCCCTTCTCCTGATCTCAGCTATATTTTCTGAAATTAACCGTGAATCATCTCTCGATAAGTTGAATACAGAAATATTCCTTATATTACCAAACAGGGAAGACAGACCGCTCTTTGATATCTGTGTCAGGTACTGGTATGAAAGTATCAGGACAATTCCGTATTTTCTGCCTTCTGATAGTAAAGTTGTCAATATTTTTTCAGGGAACAGGTGTGCCTCATCTATCACAACATACGTTTTCCTTTCATCGACACCCTTTCTCAGCAACGAGCTCCATATCTTGGCAAGTAAAAGTACTGAAGCAATCTTGTAACCTGAAATTCCCGTAATTGATTCGTTCAGATCCGGTACTATCAGCGATTTATATGATGCAATGATTTTGTCGAGGTTCAGGTCATTGCTAAAGTGGCTGGAAAGAAGCCTTCGCGAAAAGGAACTCTCCAAAACCGGGAGCAGTTTGTTCATTGCGCTAGCAACCAGATCCATCCATGCTTTGCGATCGCCCGATTGTGATCTAAGATAATTGACTAATTCTCTTTTACCAGATTTCTCGATTACGTCAATGAGCTTTGTCCTGTCGGATATGAGCGATTGAAACTCCTGTAAAGTAAGATCGTTTTGGCCCTTAATGCATTCTATCAAGACTGGACCAAAAATCACCTCAAGCCTCGGTCCCCATGTACCGTGTGATAGAGCTTCCTCAGAGGAAAGAACCTCCCTCATCCAGGAACTCGAAATTATCGCGGAATCTTCTGAATCATGTGCTTCAATTACGTTGATACCGGTATATCTATTATTACACCCCGGATAGGGTCTGCCTGATAGAAATACAATATCCTTTTTCTTGAAACTACCGATGGCCCAGTCCGCTAGCTGACCATGTGGATCAAAGAGAATAATATTTGAATCAGACCTATCAAGAGAGTTCAGCAGTAATTTCAGCAGATTGGTTTTCCCGGTTCCTGTCTTACCACATATAAGAAAATGGCCGTTTAAATCATTTCTGTTAATAGATACAGGGTTCCCGTCTCCGTTTAATCCAATAACAGTATCTGAATCTTTATCTGTCGGTGCAGGCCGGTTAAATTGCCTCCGGTATCTGTACATAATGGGTAAATACCGAAAACGGTTAAAATACTAACCCTCGAAACACACTGTTATTTCTTGCAGTCATTAAAGAGGTTTCATATGAGAAATCATTTATAGAATGCGGGCATTTTAAAACATGAATTCGATCATAGCCGGAACCGGAAACCTTGGTAGAGCGGTTGCTTATCTTCTGCTTAAGAAAGGTGACAGGGTGATTATAAACGCAAGATCCGAAAAAAGGCTCATGGATGCGCAGGAATTTCTCAAGGAATATGGAAGCCTCAAATATCATGTTTCAGATCTTTCCACAGATCAGGGGATAACCGATTTCCTTGATTTTTCAGTTAGAGAAATGGAAACAATAGACAATCTCATCATAACTCTCGGTGGTTATGCAATGGATTCAATAGAAAACCCTGAACATCTTGAAGAGATGCTGGAAGGACACCTTAAGATACCTTTGAATCTGATCAGGTATTTTTCTAAATTAGCTCATCCGGGATCAACTATAACCCTTGTAAGCAGCATTCAGGCACAGTATACGAGGGACTGGAATTCATTATCCTACGTGATAGGTAAGAATGCGCTTAATAAATTAATAGAAATTTCTGCTGCGAATCTGCTTGGTAAAGGCATAAGGGTCAACGGTGTTGCCGTTGCAATGATCGAAAGTGGTTTTGCTCCTGGAAGGGACTGGACATCCAGAGATCTGGGGGATCCGCTTACCCCACCGGAGGGGATAGCCGAGGTTATTACATTCCTGACCAGACCAGAATCACAGTGCATTGACGGCGCTGTCATACCTGTTGACAGCGGTGCGCGATTTTCAAATCAGGATAGGGCCTGAGCCAGAAAAGGCAGTGATTTCTCAAATCTGTAATTTATACCAAAGTGGCCATCCTCGTATTCTTCGTAAGTGTGATTGATCTTTGCTTCGGTCATCTTAGCATTTATAGCCCTTGCACCCCAGATTGAGGAGAAATCATCCATAGTTCCTGCATCAATGAATATTCCCTTCAGGGATTCAAGCTGCCTGCTCATCTGCACCACATTCCTTGCAGGATCTAAAGAAAGCCATCTATTCCAGGTATCCTGCCTGAACTCTCCAGTTTCCCAGTTGAATGGGAAATCAATATGCATCTCCTTTGATTCCGTATCTGGAGAAAAGAAAGCGGAAGCGCACAGAATTCTTAGCACCTTGATCTTGTTCGAATTTATCCGATTAAAACTGGACCAGTATTTCTGCAGCCATTTAGATGGGCCAGCAGAGTTTCTAAAATGCTCCATTGTAAGGGAGAAATCCGGCAAAAACACATTCTCAAATCCTGCATCCATTGAATGTGCAGCAAAACCGCTGAAAACACCAGGGTTCCTGACAGTCAGTGA
>JAKBRR010000028.1 GCA_021845325.1 Thermoplasmata archaeon | reverse complement strand
ATTAGAGATAAAATAACTTTTATTAGAGAAGATGTAACTGAGTTCAAAACCGTTGAACAATTTGATTATGTGATCAACTTTGCCAGCAACGCAAGCAGAAAAGAGTGGGAAAGATATCCCGTTGAGATTGCACTTACAAATAGTTTGGGGTCAAGGAATCTCATTGAAATAGCGTTAAAATCAAAGGCTTTATACATTTATGCTTCATCCTCTGAAGTTTATGGGGACCCGACAGTAATACCAACTCCTGAGGATTACAAAGGAGCAGTAAGCACCACTGGATCAAGATCCGCATACGATGAGGGTAAGAGATTCGGTGACGCTCTGACAAAGGCGTATGAACGAGAGCACGGACTGAAAAATATCATCATAAGGTTCTTCAACACCTATGGTCCACGAATGAGGGGTGATGACTTCTACGGAAGAGTCGTAGACAGATTTGTAAAACAGGCAATTAAGGGCGAACCATTAACTATTTATGGAGACGGTTCACAAACCAGATCTTTCACCTATGTCTCTGACGCTGTGAAAGCAATAACTTTACTGATGGAAAAAGGAGAAACTGGGGCGGTATATAATGTTGGCAGTGATCATGAGATTGAGATCTTAGAACTCGCTAAACTAATTAAAAAAACTCTATCTTCGAATAGTGACTTCAATTTTATGCCTTTGCCTGAACATGATCCAAAAAGAAGGGCTGCGGATATTTCCAAAATTAGAAAATTGGGATACGTTCCAAAGGTTGATCTCGAAACCGGGATTAAAGAAATGGAATATTACATAAAAAATAAAGAAGTGAAGAAATGAACATGATATTAGTTAATGGCGGATTGGGATTTATTGGAAGCCATACCGTTGATTTATTGATAGAAAAAGGTTATAGTGTAACAGTACTTGACAATCTTGAGAAACAGGTTCACCTAAGGAAGCTTCTAAATATAAAAAAGTATTTCTCGTATAATTGTTGTTGAAAATGAATCAATGAATTTTAGAAGCTCATGTCGAAGTTTCCACTCTGGAAATTGATTGCGGCATTGAGGTGCTCTTTATTGCTATACCTATAAGCCATCTTCTACAATGTTGCTATCTTTGAGTTCAGTCCTTCTGCTATGGTATTTGTGATACGGTGCATATGAAATATGAGAGAACACCATACAGATAGTTGCGGATGATACTTGCAACCCTCTTCAGTGGTTCAAGCTTGGAATGTGAAGCCCAGTTAATACCATTTCTTCCAGATTGATCTTGCTTCAGTCTTGCGCTCCGCTCCGCCGCAGATTGCGAAGATTCTCCTTTATTGCATATGCTCTAGCCGTATTGAGATTTGATTCCTTCAGTATATCGTATTTCTTCCTGTACTTATCATTGAGATTCTCGAAGGAATAGATCTGCATGTACTTTATTTTCTTCAACAGTTCTTTGGTGTCCGCATTCTTAGTTTCCATTTTCATGACTTCGTCAAGTGCTATGTTCATGTGCTTCATTATGTGTTACCTGTCAAAGACTATCTTCTATTCCGACTCTGTTACATTTGATTTTGTGGATGCTATGAATGGTTCCCGCATGTCTATTGAGACTGCCTTTATCTTCAATGCCACATACTTTTCTATCTTTTCATAATATCTGTCCAGGGAATTCCCGCTTTAGATCAAACTCAATATTATGAATCGAAGGACGGTCAATATCGTATACGATGATTAAGTAGTGATGGTACTTCCCATATGATTTCTCGTCGACGCCAATCCATGTGGGGAATTGATGTTTTCGTTACAATGTCCCTCTTTACTACGAATATGTCATGTAATGAGTAAAAATCCACATTCATACAGGACAAAATTAATAAAACGTCGTAAAATGAAGAATTTGAAAATGAATTACAATGCAGTTGAAGATATAAACAATAAAACTACGCAACCCGGACTTTCAATTTGTATTACTTCATATCAATCCGGAGATGTTATTACGCAAAACATAAGATCTATCAGCAACCTCGAGTATGAACATGAATTCTGTATATGCGATAACATGTCTAAGGATGATACTGTGAGGAAATTGGAGGAATTAAAATTACAAAATATACTTTGTGTCTCACAAAAATCGTCAAGAGGAAAGGGAAGAAACATCGCTGTATCCCAAGCAAAATACAGAGACATACTCATTATAGATGCTGATGTATTTTTCCCCAATGTCGAAAGATATTATGAGTTATTCAAGCGCAATTATAACAATATGGCTTTATTTATTCGTGGAAATAATAAAGGAGCGTGGGGTCTCTTTATCTCCAAAGAGTTATATGAAATGCTTGAGGGTTTTCCTGACCTTAATTCATCGGAGGATATATATTTCTTAAATCTATGCGAGAGACTAGGTATTCTTCAAGTTGTTAATGCAGACAATGGAGAATTATATAGTATAGAAATACGTGGAATGAATTCTGGATCTGAAGCAAGATACTCCTTGAACAAAGTAGATCAATTTAAGAGATACCTTATCAAATACAGGGATTCACTTTCAGTAGATAGAAGCTTTACAAAGTTTATAATTCCAAAAATTTTTGATGGTCAAAATCTGGTGATAAATGTAATTTTATATTTGTTGGTTCTTCCTTTCTCTTTTTTAAGCAGGACGGAACCTTTGGTAAAAAAAGTTAAAAGAGTAAGAATAAGACTTCATAGCTATAGTCTTCCCATTAAAACCTGAACCTAAATACTCGCTTGTATTCTAAGTATATTGCATATGGAAATTTAATCCCCAGGTCATAGGGCCCTAAAATATGTGGTGCTAATTTCTAATTTCTTCGTTGTAAGGCATTTATCCTAAACGAAGTGAAATACTGAGTAGCCTGAATTCAATACCTAAATCTCAATAGTTGAAGAAACGTGAGTAAGATGTCAGGAATCATCCCAGCGTATTCTGGGTCATTGAATAACGAGTTCGTAGTTCCCATTATCAAGTGATTTAACAATGCAGGTAATCAATCAAAAGTATCAGATCCTATTCAAGATTCAGGCCATGTGGTTGATTTATTTAATAGCAATAGCACTCTCTTGATTTCAATTGAATTCAATGTCAGGAAGTGCTGCGTGACCTTATCCTATGGCTAAGACAATCCAATATTCTCCTTGTAATACTGTTTTATCTTTCCCTTAAACTCTTCGAAGGTGTATTTTTTCGCAACCAGAAAACCCTCATTTATTAGAGACTCTCTGGAATTAATTGCTTCCTTTACTGATTTTGCCAATTGTGCAGGTGAGGGTTCTGAAAGGATTGCGGCTTTACCAGCGGTTTCTTTAAATACCTCAATATCAGACGCAACCACGGGAAGTCCTACGCTCATGGCCTCGACAAGAGGATAACCAAATCCTTCGTCGAAAGAAGGGAAAATGAGTACATCACAGGCGTTATAAATTAAGTTCAGTTTTTCATCATCGACATCCTTGAAACGAATCCCATTGCCAATATCAAAACCAACCTGAACCAATACATAATCTTTACCAAGTATCTCAAGAGTTGGTTTAAGAGAGCCCAGATTCTTCCTCGGCTCACCTTTTGCCACGCAAAGTACCAATTTCTTATCCAATGGAAGATTTAATTTCTTTCTTATTGTGCCTTTATCAAAAAGCGGTCTAAAAACACTGTCAATAGAAGGGTAAATAGTTTGAATATTGCCAGAAAACCCTTCATTTATCAATTGCGTTTTTACATGGTCCGAAACTGTTAAGACGTGATCAAATAGCTTTGCTTTGAAAAGCGATCTTTCAACTGCTTTTCTATAAACTCTATTTTGATTGTATTTAGGATTTACTGCAAAAAGATCATGAACAGTAATTATTTTCGAACACTTATTATTAAGTGGTGTCAGTGTTTGGGATGAATAGTGCACTATATCCATTGGTCCAACGTTTATGGACATATATTCTTTGAAACGTCTCATAAAAATGGATGGATAGAACTGGTTCAAATACCAACCGTTCTGAAAAGGAGGAAACAATCCATTAATAACTGCGCCGTTGAATTTATCAGCTGGATTTGTCTTATCTTTCCTAAGCGAGATCAAATGTGCATCGAGAGCAATAGATAGAGTTTTAGAATACCTCCCTAGACCAGTGGTTCTAGTTGAATCGGTAATAACGAATATTTTTTTCAAACCATTCTGGTCTGTCATATTATGATATCGAAGTTTATTATTTAATATTTCTAAACTTACTATGATGGTTATTTGATAGTGAAAGGATACTTCTGTAAAAAGGAGGAGATCCTACACAATTCCAGATTTTAACGGCTGAAATAACATAGCTTTAATGAGCAGTACAGAGACACTCAAAATATATTACGGAAAATTTACAGAATCACAGATCAGGTATCGTGGAGAAATTATCATGAAATGAGTTTAACCGAATATTTCGATTTTTTCTTTCAAATTGTCAAAGATATCCCTGTAATCGTTAAAATTAACTGGAAGAGAATTTTTCGTAAATTCTTCAATTTTGTTGTTTTTTAGTTCCAATGAAAGCTTAAAGCCATTGCAGTAAATAGCTTTCCTCGGTACGTCCACACTGGCAAGAACTTCAGTATATTTTTTTTCATTTTTATGTTTTGATAACTCATTATCCAAACTACCATAAGATTCTGAGAATGCAAAATCAGTGCTGATACTATCGAAAGTGTTTATTCCATTTACGGTATTGTCTATAAATGATTTAATCTGGGTGGTGCTTTGATAACCGTTTTCAATCTTAATTTTTTTCCCAAAAGGTAACCTGATTATCAAAGGCACCTTAACTAGCTCATCGTAGAGAAAGGTACCGTGCCCAAAAAAATCATTTTTCTCCATCAAACTCTGACCATGATCAGAAGTAATTATCAGGAGAGAATTGTCAAGCAACTCTTTCTTTTTTAATATTGATATAAGCTCAGAAAGAATTAGATCGACTTTATTTGCCGCCCTAAAGTAGGAATTTCGTATAATTTTTACCTTATCTTCTGATAATTTCTCATTTCTAAAGAAACTGTCAGACCAGTTTAGTTTCAACGAAATATTATCGTGCGGATCATGCATCTCCATTAAATTCATAAATAGGAAGAACGGTTCCTTTAGATCAAAATTTCTTATTCTATCAATTACTTTTATTCCGCCCTTGTCTGATAGATCCGCTTTTCTTAACCACCATGTGTCTCTTTTGACCTTCATGTACAACGAAGTGAATTTTATTACTTCGTTAATGCCAAGTATTTTTGGAACAATCTCATTAAATGTGGTTCCGAAATCTTTTATTAAGTTATTATAATTCCGCAACATCCTGAAATAAGTATCCTGGTGGGGGTTATTGGTATAGTAGAATTCGGCAAAACCCCTTGCGAAAGAAGTATCAGGTGCTACCAACAGGTTCTGTGAAAAACCTACGGTTTTGTAGCCCTTTTCCGAAAGAGTTTCTGCAATTGTCTTTCCTTCGTATTTTTCAAGCAGTTCTGAATAATTAGGTATTTCTCCATTTACTCTTTCAACAACTCCATTCCTGGACGGGTACATTCCAGTGAAAATCGCAGCGTGTGCAGGTATTGTCCAAGATGCTGGTGAAATTGCATTTTCAAATACAACACATTCATCAGAAAATTTACTTAAAAATGGCATGAATCGGTTTGTCTTAAGAGGATAAATTGCATCAGCCCTTGTTGTATCAAGAACAATCAATATTACGTTTGGTTGTCTGTTCACATATATCCCATTTTTCTGAGTTTTTCCATCATGCCTTCCTTGTCCTGGGATCTTCCAGCTCTTTCCTTTGTTCCTTCAAGGTCCTGTTCCCATGCTGGTTTATCACTGGTCTTTGTAGAATCTCTTATGCCGTCGATAGACCTGTATCCTTCCTTATATTTTGGGTGGATTGGTAACTCATATTTGAACATGTAATCCCAGATATCTCTTTCCCTGAATGTCAGAATGGGATGCACCCTCGTGTGAGGTGGGTTCTCACGGTCAGAGAAGAATCTTTCTGTGGACCTTGCAGCGTTTTCATCCCATCTTATGCCGGTGAATAGTGCATCAAAGCCGTATTTTCTAATGGTCTGGTTCATTGCAACCGTTTTGAGAAGATGGTTCCCTATATCTGTATCAAGGCTGTATGGAAATATATCGCCAGAAAAACCAATTTTCATAGCCTCCGAAAAGTTCTCGTCTCCTATTTCAGAAAGTTTGATTTCTCCTCCTTTAACAGCATTTATGACTTTCTCATTTTTTGCGATGACAAGTTTCAAATTCCACTCTTTTGTATATTTATTAAGCATATCCCACGTTTCCTGGAAATGATCTCCATGATCTATAAAGAGAACCGGTGGAACCTTCCTATTAATCTCGCCACAGACCTTCCTGACCAGATCCAGAACAACAGTGGAATCCTTTCCAGCACTCCACACTACCACAGGGGATTTGAATCTTTTCAATGCATCAATGATAATTATCTTTCCAATGGATTCTTTTGAGTCCAACACCAGTTCAACCATAATTATAACTTTTCATGCATTGTGTTCCCCTTATTTTATTTTACTTTCCTTTTCCTTACCAATACGCAATAAAAATAAATGTTATGATAATACACAATAAATGAAATCAGACATCACTCTTGTATATCCGGACATAAAGGGTAATTCCGGAACAAAAAGCTACGTTCACAATACCTTCAACGGTTTAAAATCAGTAGGGGTGGAGTTTAGCACAATACCAATTAAAAAAAGAGAAATCTCAATTGGAGGAAAACCATATTTCGGCATTCTTTTCCAGTATTTTTCCTCCGTATTCAAAGAAGGCCGAACAAAAGTAGTGCATGCTCTCTCCCCTGATGTGGTTATAAGAGGAACCAATCTTGTGACAATCCACGATATTATACCATTTACAAATCCAGAAATTTATATTAAATCCACTTACGATCGAGCAGCATATAAATTGAGCTTTTCCAGGGCTCTCAAAGTCCAAACACTCCTTGTTTCGACTGAAGTAGGGAAAAATTCCATGGTAGAGCAGGTTAAGATCCCACCAGAAAGAATAAGGGTTGTTAACCATTCTATTGACCATTCAAGATTCTTTCCAGAATCCGTAAATCCTTACCCAGGTGATAACAAGATCAACATATTGATGGTGAGTGATTTCAATCCAAGGAAGAGAATTGACATAGTAATCGACGCAATTGGAGGCGACGAAGAAATTAATTTTTACCATATCGGTCCATCTCAGGGTTGGTCTGAGAGATATTCTGAACTTCTAAAGAAATCAGAAAAATATAAAAATATTAAATTCCTTGGTCCTATGGATATTAAGAAATTAAGGCAGTATATGACATTTTCTCACTTATTCGTGTTCCTTTCTGACAACGAGGGATTTGGACTCACACCCCTTGAGGCAATGGCATGCGGAACAAACGTTATTGTCAACGATATTCCAGTATTTCAAGAAGTTCTTGTGAACATGGCGCATTTTGTTAAACTATCGTCATTCAACAGAGAAAGTATAATGGCAGCAATAAAAGATAGGAAAACATTTTCCGAACTGATTGAGTTTTCCAGGAATTACTCTATAGAGAGGCATGCATTGAAGCTGAAGGAGATTTACGATACCATGGCATTTCAGTGAGATAACTTCTATTCTTCTGGAATAATTTATTTACAATGAAGATCTACACCTAAGAATCAATGAAAACCAGAGTAACATTCGTAATTTCAGCAAATTTTCAAACATGGGCGGGAGGCAAAAAGACAGCTTATGAGTATGTCAGACACATGGATAAAACAAAATTTGATGTAAGGATCCTTCAACCCTATCCATACGGAAAAAGAACAATTTCTGAGAACGAACTTAAGGAAAAGCTCAATGGGATTTCCATCGATTATTATATTTACCCACTGGACAAACTTGCAAATTCCTTGAACAATAGTTGGCTTATGTTGTTATTCAGTAATCCGTTGCTTCCATTTAGAAAAATAATATTCACAGTCACAAGATTGGTAAATTTAAGGAAATTCAGGAAAATTGAAGCAGAAACTGATTATTTTTATCTCGTAAACAACGACCTTGCTGAAATATTATCTAACAAATCGAAGATTATTGGCAGCGAACACATTTATCTTCCTGGGATTTATAATGGGAAACCAAAAAGATCCATTTCTGGCAAGCTCGCCTTAAAATTGACACAAAACAATATACTATACAGAAATATAGATGCATTTCATTGTATTAATGAGTCCTCGAAGAATTTCCTGGAAACGATTAAACAATCCTTTTTCACCCCAAGCGGAGTTGATACATCAAAATACATACCAAAGAATGTATCTGGTCAAATAATAAATCTACTGTTTGTCGCCAGACTCGAACAAAGCAAAGGCATACTGGAACTTTTGTCTGCATTTAAGAAAATAGAAGACGCGAATTTTGTTCTACATGTTGTTGGAAGCGGTTCTTTAGATCACCTATTCAAGACATTAAATGATGAACGAATCATATATCATGGATTTTTAACGGAAACTGAACTTTGCGAACTTTACGGTAAATGTGATGTTTTAGTATTTCCGTCCTATTACGAGACGTTTGGGTTAGTTATTATCGAAGCACTATCATGTGGGTTGTACGTTATAACCTCAGAACAGATGAGGCCGAGATTCGATTTTTTCCTTGAAAACGATTCTCTTGAATATGTCCCTATCATTGATAACAGAATCAAGAATTCTATAATACGGTTAAAGGATAAAATTGAGTATATAAGGAATTTTGATAGAAAGCAAACGCTTCACGAAATTGTTAAGTCGCAATATGATTGGAACGACGTTGTCTCTGATTTAAGCGAAAACATCCTTAAGGTGTAATACGAATAATTCACCATAAGACGCGACTAAGCTTTATTTTGTATTCATAATACACAATTCATGGAAGGAAATGAAACCCATTGTTCAAACAATTTCGAAAAGGAATCTCTTTCATCACAAATGAATCAGATTGTAGTTCAGATCGCTCATGGAAGAATATTACCTGAATACTCCAGTGCTTATTCTCTCAGATGTCATGTACTTATCAATAAACCAAACCGAAAGATCATATCTGTTGCAGGTGCCATTTTCAAGGACGAAAAATCAGAATACGCCGAACAGTACAGATCGCTTTTACTAACAGGACTTGCTTTTCTAAAAGGGAACCGTTCACTTGAAATTTTAATCTCAAGAGGGAGATTTCTAAGAAAAAAATACTTAAACCGACTTAAGAATTTGGTAAAATTGTCTGAAATAATAATTTTTGAAGGTCCATGGCAATATCCGCTTGTAAAGGACTATCTACATGACAAACTAGTAGTTTACGATGCCCATAATATTGAATACATACTCAGAAATGGTAATGTCTTCCACGAAGAATGCAAAAGGATAGAAGGTGAACTTCTAGCCAGATCGGACTTTGTACTTTCATTCACTAAAAAAGACATTAAAAGTTTCATTGAAATCTATAATGTAGATGAAAAGAAATTGTTTTATGCACCCCATGAAATTGACAAAGACGGAACTCAGTGGAGAGGGGAGAATTCGAATAGCATTGTGTTCATCGGCTCTGTTTATTCCGCCAACAATTCAGCACTCGACAGAATTCAGGATATGGCATCTAAAAATCCAGAATTCACATTCGAAATAATTGGAAGCGCAAAACCAACGAAGGGGTCCAAAATGAAAAACATGGTGTTTCATGGGGTCGTGGACGATTCTAAAAAAAGTGAAATCATGAGCAGATGCTTTCTTGCATTGAACCCGGTGACTGAAGGTAGCGGTAGAAATCTAAAGATGGTTGACTACCTTGCCCATGGGTTGCCTGTATTGAGCACACCCATAGGTGTAAGAGGATTTGAGGATTACAATATATCAGATTCAATTGTCATTTGCGAACCGGAAAAGTTCGATGAGAATATAAAGAGATTATCAGAAAACAGGAAAAAGATCAGGGAAATGTCTGTTAGCGCTGAAAAACTCTATAATGAAATAATAGAATCAGAGAACAGAATAAATGTGGACGAATTAATATTGAAAGCATACTACAATAAGAAATCAGAAAATGTCGGCTTACGTTAAAATTGACTGATCAACAATCAATATTTATCAGACGGTTCCATTACACATAATGAAAATTCTTCTAACAGGGCATAAAGGTTTCATAGGCACCCAGATATACAGATTCCTAAAGGATTCCGGTTATGACATAGATGGTGTGGATCTGGGGGATACCATTCCAGAGAGAAAGTATGATGTTATACTGCACTTTGGTGCAAGAACACTGATCAGGAATTCAATAAATGCGCCATATGAATATTTCCAGGATGGTCTTGCTCTAACTGTAAGGTTCCTGG
>JAKBRR010000027.1 GCA_021845325.1 Thermoplasmata archaeon | reverse complement strand
TATCAAGGTTTGCCAAAACTGATACGATGATGACTTCACAGGTTATCAGGAAGCTTGTTGAAAAGAGGCTGATAATAAGGTACAGGAATTCTGAGGATTCACGAGAGTTTATATTGGAAGCTACGGAAAAAAGACTAAATATAGCAAAGAGAGCAATAAAAACAGTAGAAACGGTTGAAGTGAATTTTTTCAATTCCTTAAATGAACAGGATAGAAAGGGCCTTGTTAGTATACTATTAAGATTAAGCCTAAATGGAATTTCTTTGGACAACAAGTGAAATTTAATGGTAAATGGACCGGTCGGGACTTAATTAATGTTTTAAGCGAATATTGCCGTCAATCAACAAATGTATAGATTCTGCGTAATGAAGCGAAAACTTAGTTTCAGGCGATAATTTTATATATTATTATTTCATGTAAAATTATAAGGGTTCATAAAAACAAAGATATGAATATATGAGTCTAGAATTAATGAAAGGACAGAAAAATGATGGGAGGGGGTAGTGAATCTGATTGAGGAGTTAGTATAGTTTTGATTATAAGAAAACATATACTAAGTTTAAATACTTGTAAATGACCTTCTATTGAGTAAAGACATAGTTGCCGCCGCAAATTATGTATTAGAAATGAACTCACATAATAATGAAACAGGGGATGGGTTTTGAATATGAATCGTTTGGAATTTAATGTCTGTAAGAATTGTGGACATTCGGTAGTTAATTTCAATTCCAAATGGTTGCATCATATCTCAAGAAGTAAACTCTTGGGTTTCCCACACTGGCCCTCTGGACATGTAATTACTTTGGATTGCAAGTGGGGATGCAAATGCAATATTCCTCAACCGGACCAGACTCAGCCTTCGAAAACTAAGCTGGTATATCTGGGTAAAAGGACAGACAGGTAGGACATTCCATCCAGAAATAGGTTCTTATTTGGGGCCCCAATGTTTATTGATAATTTGCCAATCAGGAGAAGGTGAGGTGTGAATTCAGGAGAATCCTAAAAGATCCAAAACTGGTGGTGCTGATATGGAATGATAGAGACATGCAGGACTCTTTCACTCACCAATATGAAATGTTTGCCCGTGAGTTCAGCAATGGATACCACAGAACAGGGAGTACCGCAATCTCCCAGGAACATATACATAGATTTCTCAACTACGACAATTACCAGATAGATAATTTCCAGAAACTAAATCTTGATAGTTTTATTGGAAGGTATCTCTCGGTAACATACAGCCTTAAAGAGAATAACCATGAGTACAGGCAGGCAATATCCAGTCTTCAGAATCTGTATAATGCAAATCAGTAGGATGGTGAAATAAGCCTAAAATATACCACCAGAATATTCGCCGGTAGGATGAAATAGGTTTTGGATTCCTATTGTATAAATTTGATTTCCTTTAATTTTATCATTTTTTGTTATCATTGCATATGGCGGTATTTGATTAATGTTTTAGGCGAATACTTTCTCATTATTTGATCTGAGCAAGTGATTGGTAAAACTTGTGAACAAAATCATTAATATATTGAAGCTCATCTGAAGTAGGCCTCCTACCTTCGTGGAGCACTCTGTTTCTTATCTTATAAAAAGATTCAGCAAACAGACTATCAATTTGGACACCTTTATTAGAAGCTTTATTAGATAATACCTTCACCTTGTTTTGAAATGACATTTCATTAACCTTTTCTCTCTGTTCACCTAGCTCTACTAATTTTTCATTTATCATAATATCCAATAAAGACAGTAATAGAGCTGCTGATGCCCATTCTTCACCTAAGCCAAGTGCAAAAATTAGATCTCTATGTGCGGCTAAAAAATCTTGAACCTGAACATTTGAAGGAACAAATGTATGTACCATATTGAGAAGATCCTCAAAAGTCTTGGAATAATCCACTATAAATGGAATACAACTTGCAAACATCATTTCAAATCCAATCCTTAACTCTTCAATTGTTACTTTATCAGGGTCAATATCTGGCAACATTCTTATTGATTCCGGTTGAATTTCCTTTAGTATTTCTTTTAATTCAACATACCTTTTTGCTACCGCTTGCGTGGGCATAACCTTCTGTGGAGTTCCGAGAAGTTCCTTCAGTGAATTTACCATGAAGAAAAGGCTAATAACCCTGCCTGCCTTTTCATCAGATTTTGATTTGTTCTTCGATTTCGGCTTAAATCCTTTTTTGTCTTCACCCTGCATATGAAATAAACAGTGCATGACATATAAATATTACCATCAAGCATCCCCTTAAGCTCCCTCCCCTGAAATTGCACTCTGCAGGAGAGAATAATGTGCCCGAAGCGAGCCGGAAGTCCTGCTTCGCAGGACCGAGTGGTTTAAGCGTCAGAGGTGGGTGGTGTGGAACACCACACATACACCACGAGCGAAGGGCACATAGTAAACAGTGGAGGCTCAAAGAGGGGTGGCTGAGCGGAGCGAAGTCGGGGTAAATTTGAGCTGAAGCATACCAAAATGTATTAAAATCCTAAAGAACATAGAGTAATATTATGACCACAGAAAAAGCGTCAAGGCTTGTAAGCATATCAAAGTCAGATTTGGATAGCCTTGAGGCTAACATCGAGACTCTTGAAAATGAGTATGTAATGTATCAGCTGGAAAGGAGCGAGCAGAACATACTAAAGGGTAAAGTAAGGAATGTAAGGGAGTTCTTCAAGGAAGCCTAATAGTCAATGGATGTGGGATCAAGAAAATTAAAGTAAGTGTAGTCCTTGACAGAGAGATATGCAGTCCCCAATTTGTGGAAAAGAAAATAAAAGTCCACCGATCAAAGAATGGTCGTTCAATGTTTTCCAGGTCTTAAGATACAAGCACTCTGAATGTAGTTATCATTTCAACACGTACGTAGGAGAGAAGAATAGTTATACTATCCCTCGGAGCAAATAAAGATCTCATGAAACAGCCGGCAAGTTGGGCAATTACGAAATAAAGTCCATCGTAATCAACTTGAGTTTTGACACGTCAAAGGGATCTACTACTGCTTTCCTAAATATTCCTTTTTCGGTCATGAATTCTCCAAGTTCAGTAATCATTTTCTTCCAATCGTTGCTTTTTAAATAGGCTCTCCATATTTTTCTAAGTTCCTGAAGTCTTTTCTTGGTTGGTGGCAGGGCAATGAGCTTCGTCTTGATAGGTTCCCATACCTGCTCTGCAGAAGTATCGTTGGGGTATTCATTCAGATAATCGTTTATTTGCAGTTCTATTTCGTCTATCATCTTCTTGATAAATTTAGTACTTTTGGACCTATTAAGTTCTTTCAACTGTGAGTCTTGGGTGTTACTCAGCTCTATCTCCTTATACATTCTCTCTATGTCTTTCAGAGCCAATTTGTTAGCATCATAAACCTGTTCAAAAAAGTCTGGTATTATACGCGTTTCATTCTGACTGCATTTTATAGAGTCCAGAATTTCGGTCTTTCTTGTAAGCATTGTGCCGGACTTCAGATCGTACAGATACCAAAAATGGAAATCGTCTCCATATTTGTAATAGAAGAATATTCCCGACGACTTCTTCTTTTTTAATCCGCTGAATACTCCATTCGGTATTTTTTCTAGCTCCTCAACGCCCTTATTCTTTAGGAAATCCTTCAGAGGCTGGTAAAATACCTCTCCTCCTCCAAATATATCCCTCTCCAATTCTGCAAATACCTTCTCATCTTTGCCCTTGATTCTTCTGATAATCCCAAAAACCTTAGGGTGTATTTCCTCGCCAAGTATGGTCTGATCCAGACCCACGGCATCGTCAATCTCTATTATCTTATTTTGCAGTATTTCTACGAGCTTCAGGAGTTCTTCAAGCTCATCCTCAGGGAAAAAATTATAAACATAGATCTCCTTGTATGGGGACCCAATCCTGTCAATTCTTCCTGCTCTCTGAATCATCCTGGTTGGGTTCCAGTGCAAATCGTAATTGATGAGATACTTAGCTGTTTGCAGGTTTTGTCCTTCTGATAACACGTCTGTGCTAAGTATTATATCGACTTCTTTCTCGAAGAATCGTTTAATAATGGCTTCTCTTTCCTGGGGACTCTTATTCGTAGCGCCTGAACTCGATATAGCCTCTACCTTAAGTTTGGAAAATCTTGGGTCTTTCATTATCTCACTGTTGATATAGTTCAATGTGTCCGCGTAATATGTAAATAGAACAATTTGACCGCCCTTTGACAGATCTAGGAGTTTCTCTTTGAGAACGTTCAGTTTGGAATCATCTTCTGAGCTGATCCTGTTCACCTTTTCTAAAATATTGCTGAGCAGGCGTATGTCTGTATCGATGTCCTTAAACAGATCGTCAGTCCTGTATTCATCGATCCTGAAGTCTTCCAATGCATCTTTAAGATCGCCATCTTCCAACTCGTCGTAAACATTGAGCAGGTATTTCAAATAACTCTTCTTCGTTAAGAGCTTTCCTGATTTTAGATAGACCTTCAATTTCTCAAGAAATTGTATATGGTTCGAGACGCTTTTCCTGAAGGAATCAACGCTGCTCTCTAACCTTTTGAGAAGTATGGTCCTAAATATACCGCCTATGGCAACCATTCTACCCAGAGCGAGCCTTTCCTCTTCGGTTTTGAGTGGTTCCTTCCTGTAATCTAATATCTTATAGTATGCCATCTTAAGTTTTTCTGTGATCGTGTCAGAAATCTCTTTGTACATCCCCTTATAGGCGCTGTCAAGCTTGTAATTAACGTTCTCAAGAATTCTTGTTGGGAATGTTACCTTTTGTTCTTCCACCTCTCCATTGGGCAGTTCCCGGATTATGAATGCGTCTGAATAGTTCTCAATTATGTAATTCCTTGTTCTCCTTATTGAAATCTCATTCAGCAGATCATTGAGCATCGAAGGCTTTTCCTTCGCTTCCTTGAAGAATTTAAACAAATCTGGTATGTTTTCCTTGATAAATGCTGATCTGTCCATCAAAACAAGGAGCATTATCTGCCAGTACAGGTCCCAGGGAGTATTATTTATCGGTGTTGCAGTCAGAAACAACATGTAAGGTTTACTTCCTGTTTTAGAAATACTGTCATTTACCAGCGAAAAGAAGTTTTCCCATCTGTTTGACAATGGATTCCTGAAATTGTGGCTTTCATCCACAACGATGAGTTCGACATCCTCCAATCTTCCTCCTAGCGTTTTCTTTGTCTTTTCAAGATAAGATTCAGATGCTAGGTCTTCCTGCGAAAGAATGTTCTCCTTGACGTCAATCTTTTTTAGTTCGGATCTCCACATCTCTCTGAGCTGGGCAGGGCATACTACCAGGATGTTCTTTCTTTCATAATATCCAATCTGTTCGAGAATCTTTTTTGCAATCCATGTCTTCCCCAAGCCTACCGAATCCGCAACTATGCAACCACCGTATTTCTTCATTCTTGTCCATATCCTGGCAATGGCATCTTCCTGGAATTGGGCGAGATTGACTTTGGTTTCTGGCAATCCTCTTGGCTTATCCTTTTCTCCTTTCTGCTCTTCTCTGATATCGTCCTTCTGTAGTTCGTACAATGATTTGATGTAGATTTCATATGGTGAGTATTCTTTGTTGCCGAATCTCGAATTCTCCAAAAGCTTGATTAGTTCATTCTTGAAATCCACAGATTCTGCCCAGAACTTGTCAAACCATTCCTTTCTTGTGTAGATTGCTTGCGATTCCTGCTTCCACGTATTTAACTCGCCATATCTGGTCAATCCCGCTGCGGTAAAGTTTGACGATCCTATTACTATCCTGTCATCAAAGATGTATGCTTTTCCATGCAGGAATTTTTCGAATAGCCTCACTTCTACATTTTCTTTTTCCAGAAATTTGATGAAAAGTCTAACTGTGGAATCTGCCTCTCTTGTCAGCTCAAACCCTTCAACTTCTTTCCTGATCTCTTCCAAAAGAGCATATCCTAGGGTTTTATCGCTCTTTATTTCTGGTGTCTTGCCAAGAAGTAGCCTGAACCTCTTAACCCCATTCAGGTTGTCCTTAATCATAGCAAAAGCTTCTATGTTGAAGAATGCGGTTGCTATATCTAGGTTCGTTTCTTGATTCTCTTTCAAAGTACTGTTGAGAAAGCTAACCAGCTTGTTTCCTTCACTATTGTCAATTATCTCTTTTTGAAGCGTCATATACTCACCCTAAAATTTCCATCCCTCAATCCTGAACATTTCCATAATATTAATAGACTCTAATCTGTATTTTTGACACACAAAAGAAATTCTAATTTTTTCTCCCATAAGTTTTTCCTCCTTTGATTTGGACAGGAAAAACGAAGCCAGAGGTCTCTTGTATAATTCAGATAAGATCCTTAATTGTGAAAATTTTGACGACTTTTTTCCAGATTCAAATTCTAATATAATCTCAGATATTGTTCCCTGCCTTCTACTCACTTCCTCTATCTTCCGGCCAGAGCTTTTCCTGAGCCATTTAAGGAAATCTTGATTTACCTTAACAAACATTAATTTCGACATTTTTACTCCTTCAAACTCTTCGCTTTGTCAATTCTCTGCTTCACTAATTCGCAAACAGACCAGTAAACTTCCATTCTCTCTTCTTTAGTCAATCCAAGCTCGTCGAAAATGATGTTGTCAAGCTCTGCCCTATCAGGAAGAGTGTTAGGTTCTTGTTCTCGAACAGGCTTGCTAGGATCGATTCCTAGCTCTTCAAAAATTGTCTCGATTTCTCGTAGCTTGTTCTTATCAACCCATCCAGCAATTTCCTTTGTTAAATTTTCTTGATTCAAAATCTCAAGTCTTTTTATGTCTGTTTTACTAAAAACAGCAGCTGCACCGCCGATGCCCTTACTGCGACCTTCCACCTCAGAAATGAGAATACAAGCAGTTGAGTTCAGATATCCTACTAGAGGTTTAATCAAGTTCTGGTTGTATGGTTCTATTCCTATAAAGTTGCCACTAAACGTAAAGCCATTGGGATTCAAATAACATTTATGGGTATAACCTCGACCAGCCAGCCATAATATAGGAGACTTCCTGTTCTCTGCCACCTTTCTAAATTTATTAAGATTCTTGATTATGAATGAATCATTCGTTGTTATTAAGATATGACTGTGTTCTTTCACATTTTTTAAGATAGGGATATAAACTTCGATATTTTCCTTTTTAATTTTCGATCTTGACTGAATATAATCTCTATAGCCCCCTTCCTTAACACCTGTTCTAACAAAGGCCATGTTCTCAAGTCTAACAAATATTTCTTTACCTTTTCCTATTAATGTGTAATAAGCATCTGGCGCTCTTAGAAACTTACCACCCCACTTATTTCCAGCGTATTGTCCTTCGTTGAATCTTTTTCCACGGTATTTATCTGGATACTCCCACCCATCCTCAAGTAAATCTTCCTGGATTATTGGAAAGACTCTGTAGTCATTTTCGTTTACTATATTATTGACTAATTCAGTAAGTTCTTTCCCTATGGACTTGGCTTTAGTATTTTCAATTGTGATGAGATTTTGAGTGGATATGACCTCCTCTAATGGCTTTTTAAACATGATGAATTTAGCTATATTTTTTATTCTGGTCCAAACATTATCATTTCCTCCATTCATACCAAAAATCCACTCATTTGGGCTTCTCTGCTTTACTTCAGGAGCTCCTAACAAGGTAATAACAGTATTTACATCAGCGTGAATAAATGCTTTTTTTGGATTGTCGTAAATTCCAATAATAGGCACGTACTTGGTAAGAAACTCTTGGAGATTTCTACCGTAATCAACATCTAACCAGGAATTCGAAGTTATAAAGCAAAAAGTTCCCTGCTTATTAAGGAGACTCAGTCCATGGAAATAAAAATAAATATAATAGTCATTGGTTCTGTTGAAGCTCTCTATAACATTAAATATAGTCCTTATTGATTGGAGCAATTTATCCTTATATTCGGTTTTGTCTTCCTCTGTTACTTCCCTTTTTTCTTTATTTGGAGGTGATATTCTCTTATAAATAACGTACGGTGGGTTCCCAATAACAATATCGAAACCACCTTTATCACCAAAAATCTCAGCGAAATCGATGTCCCACACGAACGGCTTCTTTTCAGGATCCTTCATATGTTGTCTTACGTTCTTCAATTTCTCAATTTCTTTATTGTTAGTTTCAATTCTCTCTTCGTTTTCCTTGAGTTTTCTTTCGTCTGTTATGTGTTCTCCAGCTAGCGTAACTTGGGCATCGGCTTTTTTTATTTCATTTTCATAAACTTGGATGTCTCCTTCAAGGCTTTCAATTCTCTCATCAATGATTTCTTCAAAAAGTTGTATCTCCTCTTCCCTAACCTCTTCTAGGGTTTGGAATTTCGCTGTGGATGAATTTTCGAAATATTTTCTCTTTTCCTGTTTCAGCTCTTCAAGTTTCCTTTTCAGATGGGGCTTCAAATTATTTGTCCTTAAATTGAGGCTAATTCCCCCTATCTCTTGAACTAGAGAATCTCCGACCCTCAGGTTGAGGTTCAAGTTTGGAAGCAGAGGATTCTTTCTTAACTCTTCTTTCTTGAAATCTGTTTCCACAATTAGTTGAAGCCAAAGTCTCAGTTCCGCAGCATGTATTGCCCAGGGCATTACATCTACCCCATAAAGGGAGTATTGAATGATCCTATTTTTCAAGGCAAAATCTGTAAGACTACTCCCAACGTGCTTGTTAATCATCCTGTAAAGTTCTGTAATAACATTCAGCATTCCCACAAGGAATGCACCCGAACCACAGGCTGGATCAACTACAGATAAGTTGTTTAGAGCATCTTCCAATTTTCTCCATAGATTCTCCTTAGTGAACCAGTTGTCAATATTGTCCTTTTCTTCGGGCGGGTTAAAAATTAAATGGTAAAACTTCTCTTTTGGTATCTCAGACAGATTCTTAGACAGGTATTCAACCAAGCTTCTCCTGCACATGAAGTCCACTTCTACCTTTGGTGTATAGAATATTCCCCATTTTTTTCTCAGGTCTTCATCTGGTTCATATACATCTTCTGCGACCTGAGCAAGAGATTCATAGACATAACCAATCATTTGCGGATCCACAGCAACTTCTGATTCAAGAGGCATGTCTTCCTTAATAGTAAAGTTATATGATTCAAAAAATTCCAGTATTTTCTGAAACATTCTGTCAGTTATTTGTATATTGAGGATATCTAAGTTGTTTTCTCTGAACAGCCCCCCATTCAGATAGGGAGAGTTTGATATTATCTTTAGCACTTCATCTGGTAGGCCTTTTATCTCGTTTGCTTGATTGTTAAATACCTTTAGAAATATCTTCTTGAGCCATTTCTCGTAGAATTCGTCTGAGTTAAATTTTCCAAGTTCTTTGTAAGAAAACCATAACCAGTCCACAAATTTTGACTTTTCAAGCAAATTCTTCTTTGAAATAAAGTAAATGAACATTATCCTATTTAAAAATTGCAGTGTGAACTCATGTGATTCCTTACTAGGAATTCTTTGCTTATGTAATTCCTCCCTTATTTTGAAAAAAACTTCTTTGTAGCGTTCAAAAAATTCTTCTGTTACTCTTTCAACACTAAACGCCTTTTTCCATTTTCTCCATACCTCCCTCCAGCCCGCTTTGTCTTCATATTCCATGTTTGCAAGCGTCTGGATGACACTGTAATAGTCCTTTTTACTCCTTATATCATCTTTATTTATAATCAGTTTAGTCAGCCTCAATTTGTGTTTTCCTGCCTCCTTCTTTTCCCTATCGGGAAAAACAAACGTTATTTCTGAGTAATCTATTGTAAAAATTAATAAAAATGGTGGATATTGTTTATCAAAAGTGCTTGCGACTGACCTTATAAAAGACGGATGCATTGTAGCAGTTTCTAGCATGAAAACGGGCAAGTTTTTTTCAAAACTCAGAATTGAGTATATCTCTTTGATCTTTTGCTCATCTTCCCTTCTGAAATCAAAGTCCGATTTTTTCCTTTTCGATGATGAGTCAAAAATTATGTTCTCAGGATAACTTAATATTCTAAACAGATCAAAAACGTCTTTTGCAGACTCTATTTTCATCACTTGTTTGTAAATACGTTCTCGCAAAACAACCTCATTTAGCATGCTCACAGCCTCTTTCTTAGTTCCGCAGATACTATTGATTCGCCTGATAATAATATTTGCGACTCCATTGTATAGTATCTACCGATCTTTTTCTTTATTAATGTGATTAATCCAAGGTTCTGTAAATAGTTTACGCTTTGAAATAATGTTGATTTGCTCATTCCTTTGAGAAGTATGTTATCGTTATTGGATACTTCTGCGTACTGGTTATGGATAGTTTAAACTTAAACACAGCTAAAGAGATATATATAACGAATAATTTATATAAATATATAAAGGAGGTAATGTAAATGCCGGGAAGAGTATACTCAAGCGAGGAGAAGTTCAATA